>NZ_LGZA01000078.1:0-807 GCF_001308005.1 Neisseria sp. 74A18 | reverse complement strand
CATCAATGTCGGCAGACTGGTCAACGGCATGCCCTATGCACCCCTTGTGCGAATTTCTACGGCTGGATCCCAAAATCACTACGCTGGATTAACACATGAAACGTTCCACCAAAATCACATTGTCCGTGATCGCCCTTATCGGCTTGGCCCTCTATATGGCCTACCGATGGATTGCCTGCATCGATATGGGCGGCACCGGGCAATACAAACCGGATTTCTGCTACAACAAACCCAACTGGTTTGAGCGGCTGCAAGCAAAAAGGGAAACCATGAACAACATCGAAGAAATCAAACGAAACCTCGAATTCACCTGCGTACGCGAACAGCGCCCGCCTTTATCCGAAGAAACCCAGCAGCTCTATCATTATGCGCTGCACCGCGATTTGAACCATATGTGGCCGGGCGAACGCGGCGACGGTTTTTGGGACAACCTACTGCCCTATTACCGCATCGCCGCCGCCAACGGCGACTATAAAGCCAATGTGCGCCTGCAATTCATTCTCAGCGACGGCTGGACACAAGTACCTGAGATAGAAGCGGAAATCGAAGTGCATCAGCTCAATAAACTCCTGCAAAAACAACTCCCCGCCACCGCCTATTACCTGCTCAAAGGCTATATCGAAGACGGCTACGGCGTTTCCGCACCGCCGGACAGCGAACTGGCTTTTTTACGCAAAGCCGCCGATATGGGTAGTAGGGATGCCCAATATGTCTTGGGTGATATGATTAGCAGCATAGATGATGATGCTACGCGACCATTCCGTTTGGATTTGATGAAAAAGCTGTATCAGTGTGCAGCAGAGCAAG
>NZ_LGZA01000077.1:0-819 GCF_001308005.1 Neisseria sp. 74A18 | reverse complement strand
CCAAAGGCAATACCCAAACCGTCACCACCACCGTTCAGAAAGACGGCGGTTACAGCGTAGACGTACCGAATGCACTGCCGGACGGCGAATACAGCGTTAAAGCCACCGTCAGCGACAAAGCGGGCAACACCGCCACTGCCGAAGACAAAGAAGGCAACGTTATCGATACCTCTGCGCCGATGATCAGCGTAGACGCACCGGACAACAGCAAAGACAACACCCCGACGATTACGGGCAAAACCGATGCTCCGGCCGGTTCCGTAGTGACCGTAGTGGTGACCGACGCCAAGGGCAACACCCAAACTGTGACGACTACCGTTAAAGGTAATGGCAGCTACGGTGTAGACGTGCCGAACGCATTGCCCGACGGTAACTACACGGCGGAAGCCAAAGTCAAAGATCCGTCCGGTAACGAAGGCAAAGCCGCCGACAAAGGTTCGGTGGACACCCAAGCCGCCATCACCGTAGACGCACCGGCACTGAGCAGCGACAACACCCCGACCATCACCGGCACCACCACCGACGTGGAAGAAGGCCAAGTGGTGACTTTGGTGGTAACCGATGCCAAAGGCAATACCCAAACCGTCACCACCACCGTTCAGAAAGACGGCGGTTACAGCGTAGACGTACCGAATGCACTGCCGGACGGCGAATACAGCGTTAAAGCCACCGTCAGCGACAAAGCGGGCAATACCGCCACTGCCGAAGACAAAGAAGGCAACGTTATCGATACCTCTGCGCCGATGATCAGCGTAGACGCACCGGACAACAGCAAAGACAACACCCCGACGATTACGGGCAAAACCGATGCTCCGGCCG
>NZ_LGZA01000076.1:0-831 GCF_001308005.1 Neisseria sp. 74A18 | reverse complement strand
CGGTGCCTTCGTGCAGCGGGAAGTGTTGGCCGTAGTCGGGGCCGGCATAGGGTTTGGCTAAGCGGATGGGACGGCTTTCTCCGCCCGGACTCCATTCGTCGAGGTCGAACGGCAGTTTGACGCGGTAACGGCCCATGTTGTCGATATAGGCGTAGGTGTAGTTGCCGGGGCTGGTCACTCTGGCAGGTAGACTGCCTTGAATCTTGGGCAACGGGGTAAGGCGTTCGGGACGGAAGATGCTGTCGGCGGGGATGGCGCTAAAGCTATGGCTGTACGCTTGGTCGCGGCTGCCGCTTTGGGTGAGCGACACCGCCAACCAGCCGTTGGGCGCTTCGCTGAAGCTCGGAGCCGTCTGAAACACCAGGCCGGGGCTGAGGGCGGTAATGTTGCCGCTGCCGGAGGCAACGATACGGCGGCTGTGGTCGAGTTGTTGCAGTAAGGCCGTCTGAAGCCGGGCTTCTTCGGGTGTTTTTTGATGCAGCCCCCAATGGCTGTCGCTGCCGAGTAAGACGCTGCTGTCGGTTTCCGTACCCTTGGCCGTTACTTCAGACGACAAATCGGTATCGGCATCGCGGTAGTTGTAGTCGCCGACGCGGATGGATTCGAGGATGGGATTGTGTTTCACCTGTAAGGCGAACACCGCTTCCTCGCCGACACTCTCCAACCCGCCGTGGGGGCGGTAGGGATAGGGAGAGGTATTACTGCGAAAATAATGGGCGGCATCGTCACCGAATACCGCCACATCGCCATATTGGGCATTCTGCTCGAAGGCGTACCAAATTCCTTCTTCTTCGCACAGCCGGTTGAGAAAGGCAAAGTCGGATTCCTGAT
>NZ_LGZA01000075.1:0-949 GCF_001308005.1 Neisseria sp. 74A18 | reverse complement strand
TGTATAAGAGACAGATATTATATTTAGGTTAAATATCACAGTTAAATATACCAAATAAATCGAATTATCACATTAACAATGTCATATTTTTAAAACATATAAATATCCAAATAGCTTCAAAGACACCTATACTTATTGTTTACAATAACTTACAAAAGCATCAAATGTTGCAAAATAAAAACAATTCATAACTATTATTTACATTAAACCGCAGAATATGGAGCTATTTGGCATTTGATTCCAACCCGTACTGAAAGCTACACGATAACTGTAGTGAATCAATCCAAAAGTACCATACGTCATCATTAGCACTGACCTTAGGGATTGTCGGCCACTTTTAGCGACTTATGCAATCGTTTTCTTTAAGTTCAGCCGCAGCAACGCCGTAGTGAAAGTTAAGTGGATTGACTATATAAAAAATTTCATCAGAAAAACAAAAAGCCCGAGAATATAATTCTCGGGCTTTTATACAATTTAACCAAATATGAATAGGTTATTGAACTTTGATCTCTACATCAACACCTGCAGGCAGGTCAAGCTTCATCAAAGCATCTGTAGTTTTATCTGTCCAATCAACAATATCCATTAAGCGCAAATGGGTACGGATTTCCAATTGTTCACGTGAAGTTTTGTTCACATGAGGAGAGCGCAAAATGTTAAAACGTTCAATTTTGGTCGGCAAAGGAATCGGACCTTTAACAACAGCGCCAGTACGCTTAGCAGTTTCCACAATTTCTTGAGCAGAACGGTCGATTAAACTGTAGTCATATGCTTTTAAACGGATACGGATTTTTTGATTTGCCATTGATCTATATCCTTCCAATTAAGCAATGATAGAAGACACTACGCCTGCACCAACTGTACGGCCGCCTTCACGAATCGCAAAACGCAAACCTTCTTCCATCGCAATCGGAGCAATCAGCTCTACAGTAATGGTCACATTCTCACC
>NZ_LGZA01000074.1:0-955 GCF_001308005.1 Neisseria sp. 74A18 | reverse complement strand
GCACACGTAGACTGCCCGGGTCACGCCGACTACGTTAAAAACATGATTACCGGTGCCGCTCAAATGGACGGTGCCATCTTGGTATGTTCCGCTGCTGACGGTCCTATGCCCCAAACCCGTGAGCACATCCTGTTGGCACGTCAAGTAGGCGTACCTTACATCATCGTATTCATGAACAAATGTGATATGGTTGATGATGCCGAGCTGTTGGAACTGGTTGAGATGGAAATCCGCGACCTGTTGAGCAGCTACGACTTCCCGGGTGACGATTGCCCGATCGTACAAGGTTCTGCTCTGCGTGCTTTGGAAGGTGATGCCGCTTACAAAGAAAAAATCTTTGAACTGGCCGCCGCTTTGGACAGCTACATTCCGACTCCTGAGCGTGCAGTTGACAAACCTTTCTTGTTGCCGATCGAAGACGTGTTCTCTATTTCAGGCCGCGGTACAGTAGTAACCGGTCGTGTAGAGCGCGGTATCATCAATGTAGGTGATGAGATTGAAATCGTAGGCTTGAAAGAGACTCAAAAAACCACCTGTACCGGTGTTGAGATGTTCCGTAAGTTGTTGGATCAAGGTCAGGCAGGTGACAACGTTGGCGTACTGCTGCGCGGTACCAAGCGTGAAGAAGTTGAGCGTGGTCAAGTATTGGCTAAACCGGGTTCTATCACTCCGCACACCAAATTCAAAGCTGAAGTATACGTATTGAGCAAAGAAGAGGGTGGTCGCCATACTCCGTTCTTCGCCAACTACCGTCCTCAGTTCTACTTCCGTACTACCGACGTTACCGGAGCGGTAACTTTGGAGGAAGGTGTTGAAATGGTAATGCCCGGTGAGAATGTGACCATTACTGTAGAGCTGATTGCTCCGATTGCGATGGAAGAAGGTTTGCGTTTTGCGATTCGTGAAGGCGGCCGTACAGTTGGTGCAGGCGTAGTGTCTTCTATCATTGCTTAAT
>NZ_LGZA01000073.1:0-1024 GCF_001308005.1 Neisseria sp. 74A18 | reverse complement strand
GAGAGGCTGTGCCATTGGCCGAGCAGGACGGCTTTGAACATGGAGAGCAAAGGATAGGCGGGACGGCCGCCGTTGTCGCGCACGTAGCGGGTTTTGCGGCCGGCGAGGTATTGTTCGATGGGTGTCCGGTCAAGAATACGGTCGAGTTTGATGAGGGGGAAGCGGTCGAGATGTTTTTCGATGTGGTTGAGGGCGTCGGTGTGTAAAAAGCTGCTCATGAACAAAATCCTCTAAATTCCCGGAGTTTGATGTGAGTGGGAATTTAGAGGATTTTTGAGGGTTTTGCAAAGGTCTCAGGTGTAAGAAACTCTAGCGTTGTTTACACTTTCCGTTTTTTGCATGCAGACCCATTTTGGGATTTTTGAGGGTTGTCAAGAATGCCGAAAGGCACGGCGAAGCCGCATCGTTCTTGAGAATACTCAAAAATCACGAAACCATCATTCCTGCAAAAAACAAAAGCTGTTTGGCATAAAAAGTGTAAATAACCCGACCTTTTCCAACACCTAAAGTCCCCACTAAGACATTTAGGGGATTTCTCATGAGCACCTTCTTCCAACAAACCGCCCAAGCCATGACTGCCAAACACATCGACCGCTTTCCCCTGTTGAAACTCGAGCAGGTGATTGATTGGCAACCGATCGAGCATTACCTGAACCGTCAAACGATCGAGCATTACCTGAACCGTCAAAGAACCCGCTACCTTCGAGACCACCGCGGCCGTCCCGCTTATCCCCTGTTGTCCATGTTCAAAGCCGTTCTACTCGGCCAATGGCACAGCCTGAGACCTTTGCAAAACCCTACGCCAACAAACAGCCGGAACATGCTTCATCATGTTCCGGCTGTTTTTGCGTAAAAAGTAGACAAGCTACCCCTAAAGTCCCCTTAAAGTGCCTCATTATGAGGCACTGCCTGCCTGTTCAGGCAGCAACAGGCACACCTATCCTGTTGGCCGCCTTCAACAGGTTCACACACATCGCCTTCAGGTGGCTTTGCGCCCTCACTTTGCCCAACCCGAAATAGGCTG
>NZ_LGZA01000072.1:0-1035 GCF_001308005.1 Neisseria sp. 74A18 | reverse complement strand
TCAAGGATGGGGTGATCCTTTAGGGCTTAATGGTTATCAGTGGTTACAACATCATCTTGACAGCCCCGGAATGAGAGATGCGTATAATAGAGGCATGGGAGATTTTGAAGCTGCTGCTAGAGCCCAAGCTGCTGCAAGAGAAGCAGCTAGAAGAGAAGCAATAAAAAACCGTGGAGTGATGAAAGAACCAGGTTGTGCTACTGCCTTGGGTGCGATAATGCTGAATACCATGGCTCTAAACGCAAAAAATGATCAATGTAGGCGTCTGCACACCTCTCAAGCGGGCTTAAGAGAAACCAGCGTAAAGGTAGCAGGTGGGTCAATGGCAGCGGCAGGAACAGCCTTTGTAGGTGTTCGTGCGCTACCTGCGTTAGCCACTGCAGCAAGACCTGCGGCTCAAGCATAGGAGCGTTTGTCTCCTGTAGAAAAGAGTATTGGCATTTCTACAGTAACTTCCGGTACAACTCAAACTCTTGAAAACGGGCGAATCAACGCCTGCTCTTTGGCTACCGACACTGCCAGCGGTCTTGTTGGGGCGCGTTGGGCTACGTTAGGCCAACAAACAACCAATGCAGTTGGTAGTGGCGTTTTATCTGATTCTATTTGTCAAGGAAAAACTGTAAAGGAAACGCTAAAAGGAATTCCTGGTAATGCAGTGGGAGCAGGTACTGCTTATACACTTGGTAACAAAGGAGTTGGAGATGTTGGGCAGGCTGTAGGAGGAGAAACATTGAAAGATGCTACAAATAAGGGAACTAATTTGATTTTTCCTTAATGAAAATCCTTTACGTTGAAAGATTAACTATGAAGCATAAAATTTTTGTTACTATTTGTGTAATATTTTTAATTTGTAGTTGCAATTATTTCCAGCAAAACTCTATACATTGCGATGCAATGGATGATTTAATTAGATTGGAACAATGCGCTCAAAACGGAAATGCTTCAAGCCAATATAATCTAGGGGCGCGTTATTTAAATGGTTTGGAAGCCCCTAAGGACTTAAATAAAGCTTTTTATTGGACAGAAAAAGCAGCG
>NZ_LGZA01000071.1:0-1122 GCF_001308005.1 Neisseria sp. 74A18 | reverse complement strand
TTTCTGCTCTTGACTTAATGGGCAGCCACGGTGTGCTTTTTGCATGATGCCGTCCCGCAGCTGACGTTCTTCCAAATGTTGCCGGTTTTCCATGCTGTCGTAGCCTTTATCGGCATAGACGGTGCTGCCTTCTGCGATGTCTGCCAGTAATGGCAGCAGGTGTTTGCACTCATGAGCATTGGCCGGAGTGATGTGCAGTTTCTCGATATAGCCGTCCGCATCGGTACGGGTGTGTTGTTTGTAGCCCAGATGGAAGCGGCCGTCTTTTTTGATCCAACGGGCATCTTTGTCTTTACTCGGTGTAGTTTGGCTGCTGACCCGCCCTTCGTCATCCACTTCGATGGCCTGACGTTGTTTGCCGCCGGCCGTCTGAATAATGGTGGCGTCAACGATGGCGGCGGATGCTTTCTCTACTTTTAAGCCCTTGTCAGTCAGTTGGCGGTTAATCAGATCCAGTAGTTCGGCCAAGGTGTTGTCTTGCGCCAGCCGGTTGCGGAAACGGCAGAGGGTGCTGTGGTCGGGAATTCGGAAGTCGTCGAAGCGGCAGAAGAGTTGGAAATCGATGCGGGTGATGAGGCTGTATTCGAGTTCGGGGTCGGAGAGGCTATGCCATTGACCGAGCAGGATGGCTTTGAACATGGATAACAGGGGATAAGCGGGACGGCCGCCGTTGTCGCGCACATAGCGGGTTTTGCGGCCGGCGAGGTATTGTTCGATGGGTGTCCAGTCAAGAATACGGTCGAGTTTGATGAGTGGGAAGCGGTCGAGATGTTTTTCGATGTGGTGGAGGGCGTCGGTGTGTAAAAAGCTGCTCATGAACAAAATCCTCTAAATTCCCGGAGTTTGATGTGAGTGGGAATTTAGAGGATTTTTGAGGGTTTTGCAAAGGTCTCAGGCCGTTAAGGCGGCAACAGAGTCGGCTCCATACTACCTCCACTGTTCCGCAACTTTGCCATCTTTTATTAAAAATGTATTGATCGGCACCATCCCCGCCACATCGCCGGTGCTTATTTACCCTTAATTGCCGGAACGGCTTTGTCGGTTTTCTTCCTGGCTCCGCCGTTCACCGTCGCCTCATCGCGCAGCTTCGCTAAAACACCTTCGCCGATACCCTTCACGTTC
>NZ_LGZA01000070.1:0-1568 GCF_001308005.1 Neisseria sp. 74A18 | reverse complement strand
GGTATCGTTCGTCTTGGGTCAGTTGTGTGTAGCTCATATGCAATCTTTCTTGCAGGAAAGGCCGTATGCTACCGCATACTGGCCTTTTTCTGTTGTGGAAAGTTGCACTTCAAATTTGAATCCGCTGCCGTCTGAAAAAATCAGACGGCCTTTGTATTGATCTCAGCTTATTTGTTTGAATGTAGCTGTTTGGCCGCTTCAATTGCATAATAAGTCAATATGCCGTCGGCACCGGCACGTTTGAAAGCCAGCAAACTTTCTAAAATAACTTTGTTGCCGTCAAGCCAGCCATTTTGAATAGCCGCTTGGAGCATGGCATATTCCCCGGAAACTTGATACGCGAAAGTAGGTACGCCAAATTCATCCTTAACCCTTCTGACGATATCCAGATAAGGAAGGCCGGGTTTTACCATAACCATATCGGCACCTTCTTGAATATCCAAAAAAACTTCATGCAATGCCTCGTTAGAATTTGCCGGATCCATTTGATAAGTTGACTTGTCGGCTTTTCCTAAGTTGGCAGAACTGCCGACAGCATCCCGAAAAGGGCCATAGAATGCAGAAGCATATTTGGCCGAATAGGCCATAATGCGTGTATGTATATGACCGGCATCTTCCAAAGCTTTGCGGATCGCACCAATGCGACCGTCCATCATGTCCGAAGGAGCTACAACTTGAGCCCCTGCATCGGCATGGCAAAGCGCCTGTTTAATCAACACTTCTATCGTTTCATCGTTAAGCACATAACCTTCTTTGTCAATCAATCCGTCTTGACCGTGAATGGTGTAAGGATCAAGCGCTACATCGGTCATGATGCCTAATTCGGGAAAAGTTTCGCGTAGTTTTCTGACGGCGGTGGGTGCTAAACCTTCCGGGTTGTAGGCCTCTTCAGCTGTTTCTGTTTTATTGTTCGTTACAACCGGGAAAAGTGCGAGCATGGGGATGTCCAATCGAACAGCCTCTTCCGCTGTATATAGCAGTTTATCTATGCTTTGCCTTCTTACGCCCGGCATCGATACAACATTTTCCTCTTGGTTCACTCCTTCTAAAATAAAAACCGGATAAATTAAATCATGAGCAGTTAAAGAGTGTTCCCGCATCAGTTTTCGCGAGAATTCGTCTTTGCGCATACGTCGCATTCTAGTAGAGAGAGTAGTTCTGTTGGAAAAATTCATGATTTTATACCTTTGATTTATTTGATACTTTATTTTGATTGAGAATTTTTAATTGAGAATATAGATGAATGAACGAACGGCTGATCGTTAATATTAAATTACTCAAAATTATAGGAACAATAGTTAGTAAAGGGAAATGATAGTCAGGTAAAGATTTTGTATAAATATGAAATCGAATATTTCTGGTTGGTTATTAATTCAGGTAACAAACTTTGTATAAATTACAAAATAAAAACCGATAAGAAACATCGGGATGGGTAATTTGATGCAAATAATTGCATTTTTGGTGTTGACGGGTTGGGTTTGGGGTGTGTATAGTTCGGTTTCTTCGCTGCTGAGACGGCGGATTTAAGTTCTTTAACAACACAGATTACCGATAAGTGTGAGTGTCTT
>NZ_LGZA01000007.1:0-79315 GCF_001308005.1 Neisseria sp. 74A18 | reverse complement strand
AGCATCCGCCGCCATCGTTGACGCCACCATTATTCAGACGGCCGGCGGCAAACAGCGTCAGGCCATCGAAGTGGATGACGAAGGCGTTGTCTGTGGCGAAACCACCCCCGGCAAAGACCCGGATGCCAGGTGGATCAAAAAAGACGGCCGCTTCCATCTAGGCTACAAACAACACACCCGCACCGATGCGGACGGCTATATCGAGAAACTGCACATTACCCCGGCCAATGCTCATGAGTGCAAACACCTGCTGCCATTACTGGCGGACATCGCAGAAGGCAGCACCGTCTATGCCGATAAAGGCTACGACAGCATGGAAAACCGGCAACATTTGGAAGAACGTCAGCTGCGGGACGGCATCATGCAAAAAGCACACCGTGGCCGCCCGTTAAGCCAAGAGCAGAAAATCCGCAACGGCCGGCTGGCGAAAGTGCGCTATGTGGTGGAACAAAGCTTTGGTACGTTGCACCGCAAATTCCGCTATGGCCGGGCAGCCTATTTCGGGTTGGGCAAAGTGAGGGCGCAAAGCCACCTGAAGGCGATGTGTGTGAACCTGTTGAAGGCGGCCAACAGGATAGGTGTGTCTGTTGCTGCCTGAACAGGCAGGCAGTGCCTAGGAATTAGGCACTTTAAGGGGACTTTAGGGGTAGCTTGTCTACTTTTTACGCAAAAACAGCCGGAACATGATGAAGCATGTTCCGGCTGTTTGTTGGCGTGGGGTTTTGCAAAGGTCTCGGCCTGTGATTTTTACCAACCCTCCCGATGTAAGTGCAGTTCAATGCGTAGCTGCGTAGCGGGTGCAGGTATATCGAATCATAGGCAAACGGGCAGGCGGTGCCTAACTCAGAAATGCGCCGAAGATAGGCGCAAAGGTTTTGGTCTGTGATTGCCAGCGAACCGCCTTAGACGTTATCCTGCTTGTCTTTATACTTATCTCTAAACCGTTTTATGACGCGTCAAACTGCATTTCTGCTCCTGCTTTGCTGCTTTACCGCCGGCAATCTCCACGCTGATGATTTGTTTTCGTGGTGGAAATCTTACCGCAACACTGCCAAACCGGCCGGGCAGAAGCAGAAGAACGAATCTTACGTCCGATATTACGAAGGTGTGGTTACGGCGGTTTCAGACGGCGATACGCTGAGAATGACCGATACCCACGGCCGAAAGCACAAAATACGTCTGGCTTATATTGATGCACCGGAATTGCAGCAGGCACACGGGCAGGCCGCTCGCAGGGTGTTGGAAAAGGCCGTTTGGGGGCAAACTGCAGAAGTGCATATTTTCGATATTGACCGCTATGGTCGGGAAGTGGCGCAAGTGTGGGTGCAGCGGCAGGATGTGAATTTAATGCAGATTCAACAGGGCTATGCTTGGCACTATGCGTCGATTGCCAAGCGCAGGCAGCACAAACAGGATTTTGCCGCCTACGCTTATGCCGAGGCGGTTGCCCGCAACCAACGGCTCGGCTTGTGGCGGGATAGGGAGCCGCAGGCACCGTGGGCATTCCGTAAGGCGGAACGTGAGCGGCCAAACCGCTTTTTTCTGTGGTAAATCTTTGATTTTCTGCAAATGCAAGGGCTAAGCAGGCCGTCTGAAATGTTCAGACGGCCTGAATTTTTGCGAGCTTGAGAAGGCTTTAAAATGTTTTGGAAAATTCTACAAACATATTCTGTTTGCGGTAATCATAGAGAAACACGTTACTCTTGTTGCGGGTATGCTGCCAAGTGATGCGCGGGGTAATGCCCCAGAAATGGATATTGCGGTGCCATACGGAAAGGTTGAGCTGCAAGGCTCGGTCTTTTCGGGTTTTTTGAATCGGCCAAGGCATGGGGGCGTGGTAGGTTTGTTTGCTCCATGCGGCGCGGGTGCGGGTGCTGAAGCCTTTGGGCCATTCCTGTATCCAGCCCAGCGATGCTGTCCATTGGTGGTTGCTGTTGTCGGGGTCGTGTAGGGTTTCGCGCTGGAAATCCAATCCGCCGAACCATGCTTGGCGCGGGTTGGATTGGTAAATCAGGGTGTGGCCGGTTTGGCGGCGGATGCCGTCGAAGCGGAAGCGGTGTTCGTGGTTGATTTTTTCGATGCGGGCGTATTGGTTCAGCCGCCAGCGGCGGTCGAGTCGGGTACTTACGCCGAGGGTGGTGCCGAAGCTCTCGGAATATGGTTTCAGGCCGCTTTCTTCTTTGCCGCCCCGCCACCAGCGTTTGGAAACGAACGGCATGATTTCGGCATCAAAACGGGCGTTGCGGTAGCCGATACCGGCGGCGGTGTTAACCAGCAGATCGTTGTATTGTTTGTGCGCGGGATAGTGCTTGCCGTGGATGTCGGTGCTGAATTTGGCGGTGAAGCCGTGCGGCAGCGCCCAGTCTTTTTCTGCGCCGATACGGTAGCTGACGCCGTGGGCACTTTCGGGTTGCGATCGGGTGTCGAGATTGCCTTGTTGTTTGACGATGGGGGCGTTGTTGATATTGGGTTCGTAGGTGTAGTTGGCTCCTCCACTGAATTGCCAGCGGTGGCGTTGCCGCAGTTCGTCGAGAAAGCGGTTGATGGCTTGTTTTTCCGGTTCGGGCAGGTCGGATTGGGCGAGAAGTTTGGTAAATTGGTCTTTGGCGGCGAGGTCTTGGCGGTCGTAGAAGAGGGCAATCGCCAGATACATGCGGATTACGTTTAGCTCGGGTTTTTCGGCAATCAGGTTGCGGAGCCTGGCTACGGCTTCACCGAAGCGGCCTTGGTGCATGGCCAGTTTGCTTTCGGCCAATTGCAAAAGGATGGGGTCGCGGTTGCTTGAGGGCAGTTTGCGGTAAACGGGCAGTAATACGCCGATGCCGTCAAAGTCGTTGCGCAATACGCTTTTATCCAGCAGCAGGTTGAGCAGTTGCGGCCGGGCGAGCAGGGTGGCTTCGTCGATATCCTGTATGGGGGCGGACGCTGCTTCGGCGGGTTGCCATACGGGCTCTTGGGATGCCAGTTCGGGCAGTTCGGGTTGGACGGGTTCGGGTTTTTGTTCGGGCGTGAGCGTTTGTGCCGTTGCGGTGCATGTGAGCATCAGCAAGGCAGCGGTAAAACCCGTTTTAGCGAAACTCGCAAAGCTCGTTTTCAGACGGCCTGAACGGTGTGTGTCGGTTTGCATGGTATGTGATGTCGTGAAGTAAGATAAGCGGTGTAATAAACCGCAGGTCGGTTCGATATGGTGTGCGCTGTGGCACGGCTCAGGCCGTCTGAATGTTTTTCAGACGGCCTTTATTGTTTAAAGCCTGTTGGTTAGAACTTCATTTCAAACCCTACGGTAATGTTGCGGCCGGGTGCGGCGAACTGTTGGTAGTCGGAACCGGGTACTTTTTGCTGCGACAGGGAGTTGATGGAACTTTGGCGCACGGTTTCCCAAGTCAGATAACGGTAGTTCATGGCGTTATAAATGCCCGCCCGCAGGGTGGCTTTTTTCCACGGACGGTAATAGCCGATCAAATCGACGGTTGTCCACGGTTTGGTCGCCGCTTTGGTAACGGCGCGGTTGATGGTAGGGCCGGTATCCGAATAGGCTTTGCTGATGAGTTCCTGCGGGTTTTTGCCGCGCGAGTGTATCCAGTTCATCGACATTCCCCATTTTTCGGAAGGGGCGTCGTAATTCAGCCCGAGCACATAGCGCGACGGCTGGATGGTTTCGAGCGGATAGTCGGCCAGCCAAGTGTAGCGTTCGGGGTGGTTGTTAAACAGGCGTTTGGCCTTGATACGGTTGTAGGCCATGTTTAACGACAAGCCTTCGGGTAGTTTGCTCCACATGCCGTTCAAGTCTATCGACGAGCGGATATTGATACCGTTCAGATCGGTGTTTTGAAGGTTGAAGTTACCGATATTTTGGTAATTGTTTTTGTCGGTTTTGGTGATGGCATAGGCAATCAGGTCGCGGTAGCGGCTGTTGAACATGCTCAGTTCGATATTGCCGAAGCTGCCTTTAAACGTGAGGCCAAATTCTTGGTTGAACGATTTTTCCGGCTCCAAATCGGCAACGTAGTGGACTTTGCTGTCGCGCGGGATGCCCGGCACGTTGTAACCGTAAAGCTCTTGGAAGCTGGGTACGCGGAAGCCGTTGGAGGCGCGGTAGGAAAGCGCCCATCTGCTGTTGGGTTTGACAACGAGGCCGGCATTCCACGAGCGGTTGGTGTAGTTTTTGTTTTTAATGGCAACATCTTCGGAGCGGAAACGGTGGCGGTCTAAGCGCAAGCCGAGGCCGAGATCGATGTATTTGCCCAAGGCTATATTGTCGCGCAGGGCGAGATAATAGCTGTTGCCCTTAATCGGTTTGCGCGAGCAGGTTTCGATCTTCCAATCGATACAGGGATATACATCATTTATAACGGTACCCAAGTCTTTATAAATGTCGATGACGCGCTTTTGCCCGTTGATAACGCGGGTTTCCGTGCCTATTCTGACTTGGTTTTTCTGTGCAGAGGTTTCGCGGAAAGCTTTGGCAAAGCTCGAATCGAAATGGTCGTAGCCGGCTGCAATTTGAACGTCGTGTTTGCTGCGCCCCCACTGCCATTTTTTGTTCCATTTGGTGTTGAACAACGTATGGTTTTCGGTGTAGTCGATTTGCTCTTCACTTAAAAAAGAACCGGGTTTGTCTTTGCTGGGGGCGCAGTTGAGCGTTGTACTGTAATCCGGATAGCGGGAACAGTGTGCGTGAACGGTTCCGGTGTCGGTTTTAATGTTTTGGCGGTCGATGCTCAGCTCTAAAGCATCGGCCCAAGTTCCGCCTTCTTGAGGTTTGTAGCGGTAGGCGATGCCGTTACGCATTTTGCTGTGCCGCTCTTGCAAGAAACGGGCGCGTGACCACAGCAGCTTGGAGTAGCCTTCGCGGAGATCGTTGCGCCAAACGCCGTCATCGTTCAGCTCGAAGAGGGGTTTGGATAAAGGCGGGTAGTAGGAGGGGTAGCGCATGTCGCGACTGTCGTAGTTCTGTTTGGTGTGTTCCGTCAGCCAGCCGATATGATGCTGCGGAGAAATATGGTAGCCCAAACGAGCCAGCCACGAACCGCTGCGGTATTCCATCGGATTGGGGCGGATGCGGTTGCTGCCGGTGTATTCTTTGGCTGAAACGGTTTCTTTTTTGTGCCGCATCGCATGGCTGCGCTGGGCTTCTTCTTCGGGAGTGTAAGGCTCGGTGCGGCTTTGCGGCTGCCATAAGTCGGAGCGGGTAGGGGTGGATTTGTGGCGGATAACATCGGGTTCGTCTTCAAAACGGAACATATTGTTGCTCAAGAGGCCCGGCTCTCCGCGCAGGTCGTATTTGTCTTCGTAAACATGTTGTTTGTAAAACGATTGGCTGGTGTTGCCCGCATCTTTGTGGATATCGATTTCGTTGCCTTTGCGGTGGGTGTATTGCAGCAAACCTTCAAAACCTTTATAGCTGAACGCACCGCCGAGGGTTTGGGCGAATCGTTTGTCTTTGCTGCTGTAAACCGATTTGCCGGTCAGCCCCCACTTTTCGCCTTCTTGAAGAAAATCGCCGACGTTTTTGGTGTGGTAGTTTACCGAGCCGCCCAAGCTGCCGCTGCCGGCTTCAACGCTGTTGCTGCCTTTGCTGATTTCTACGGCCGATACGTTTTCATATTCGATTTCGTTCATGGATCCGCTGCCGCCGCTGGATGAAGTGGTGTCGGCATAGGATTGCAGTTGGGGAATGCCGTCCACCGATACCTGTACGCGGTTTTTGTCCACCCCGCGGATGGAAAACCCGCTGCTGCCGCCCCGGCCTTGTTCGACCACGGAGATGCCCGGGTCGTAGCGCACCAAGTCGCGGATATTCAGCACTTGTTCTTTTTCGAGCTGTTCGGCATTTTTAACCACTTTGCCCAAGCCGGTAACTTCTTGGGTTTTGCGGTTGATTTTTTTGGGAGCGGTTACATACACGGTGTCGAGTTCGACCGCACTTTCGGTTTGCGCTTGGTCAGCAGCGTGCAGGTTGCCGGAAAATGCGGCAAAACATAGGGATAACGAAGTTACGATGATTTTTTGCTGTGGTGAGGGATGAGTAGTAAACATAATGGTTGTCTGCTGTATTGATTTATGATTGTTGTCGGTATCGGCGGATGAGGCCGTCTGAAAACCCAGGCGGCTAGGCGGCAGGATGAAACGGGCAAACCGCTTCTCCTGCCGAGTTCAGCCTGCGGCTTATTCTTGTTTGGTTGCGCCGAATACCGCACCTGCGCGGATATCTGTGCTGTCTTGGTCTTTATCCGGTGAGTTGTAGATCAGCGTGCCGCCCAGTTCGCGTGCGCCGGGGCCGTAGAAACCGCCCTCCACTTTGGCATCGGGAACATAGGCGGAATAGCCTTTAGTGAGATTACCCGGGTCGAAGGGGAAGCTGCCGTCGGTATAGCCTCGGCCTGTAAAGCCGCTGCCGTTGATATTGGCTTCGATATTGAATACTCTGCGGCTGTCGGTGCCGATTAATGCGCCGTTCAGCTTTTTGTTATCAAAATCAACGTCAAATGATGAAACGCCGGATCTGCTGCTTGAGCTGATGTTTTTCATAGTGGCGTTATGACCGTAGTCGGGGTTGCCGAATGCGTGGCGTTGCGGCGGTTGTACTTTGATAAAGCCGGTCCAGCTGCCTAAGTATGTGGCTTTTCCTGATTGCGGCAGATCGGATACGGGGGTTCTTTCGCCTTGCAGATAGAGGGCGTGCACGGGGTCTTGCCCTGCTTTTTCCTGTAACACGAATTGGCCGAAGCGCAGATAGCTCAAGTTGCTGCAACACACCTGTACGAATTCGCGGGGTTTGCCTTCGCCGTTCTCCGGCAGTGTAATGCTGTGGGTTTTGCCTGTTGTGTCGGCACCTATTTCGGCGTTGGCGTTTTTCAGCATTTCGTCAAGCTCGGCTTTTTCCAAGTCGAAAACTTTGTTGCCGAAGCGCAGTTTCATGGCATAGCCGAAATTGGCTAAAGGTTTGCGCTCGGTTTCGGTGAGGTGTTGGCGGACTTCGGGTTCTTTTTCTTCTTCTTCGGCGAAGTCTTCTTCTGCAAAGGCATCGTTTGCGGCGGTGTCGGTTTCGTTGATTTCTTCTTCTTCCTCTTCGTACTCCACATCAACCCGTTTGGGAACGGTAATATAGAAAGCGTCTAATAATGCATTGGTTTTTTTAGGTTGGTTCGGATTGTCGCTATCGCGTTTTGCGCCGAATACGACAAACAAAGAGTTGTCGTTGGCTAAGAATTTGCCGGCAAGCTCTTGGGCTTCGGGGCCGTAGAAACCGCCTTCGAGCAGGTTGGAGTCGGCAGCAAAAAATGCTTTGTCTAAGGTTGAAGAGTCGTCGTTTACCTTAGATAAGGCTTTTCCGGTAAAGCGGTTGCCGTTGAGCTGTGCTTCAATGTCGTACAGCTTCCTTTTGGATTCGATGCGTGATTCGTAATGAAGCCCGCCTGTCATGCTTTTATCGGCGAAATTAACGGTAAAGTCAGACGTATATTTTTTGTCGGTAGTCTCATTTGCTTGGCCGGTTGCACTGGCAATATCGCCGTTACCTTTCAGGCTGTTAAAACCGTTGCCGAGGTGAGGGTTGCTTCCGGGTTCTTTTCCTTTGCCTTTTTTTACGTCGCTCATGAAATACCACTCACCCCGATAGTTTACGTTGTTGTCAACGGGAAGGGCGGCTGCGGCAGAGGTGCCGTGATAAAAGGTGTGAACGTTCCAGCCTTCTCTTTGCGTATACCATTTTAAATCGCCCTCTTTATCCCTAACCGTTTCTTCAATTACTTCGGGATAATCGGCAGTAACGTGGCCGAAGCGGATATATTGGTATTTGCCTTCTTGCTGTTTGCCTGTGTGATAAACATGATGGGCACCGCGGTTGTTAGGGTCGTTCTGCATTTCTTTCAGCTTGGGAATAGTCAAATCTGAATCGTTAACGGCTTCGACATCGTTGGGATTGAGCGGTATGTAGATTTCCGCTTCGGTGGGATTGCCCGATGCGTCCAGCAGCGGATTGCCGTTTTGATCGTGCTTGGCTCTGTTGCGGCGCAAGCCTTTCATCACAAAACCTGCGGCAGGTTGTCTTAAGGCAGCCTGCTCTTCCGGGTTTTGGCGCGGTTCGGGTACTTTTTCTACTTTGGGCGGTTCGGGTAGCGGGGGCGGTTCGGGGTTGACGTTCAGTGTATCGAAGCTGCCGCCCGCACAAGCGGTAAGCATGGCGGTAAGGCTGCAAAGTGAGAGTGTTTTGAGCTGCTGCATCTATTGTTTCCTTATATCGTATCAATGGTGTTTTGTAACAACGGTTTTTTTAATGTGTTGTTTAAAGCGGGCAGGCATACTGATTCATTACGCCCAGCATCTGTTAAATATCAAGGTGTTCGGTTTTGTAAATATGCGTCAATCCGATAAGTTGTGTTTGATAATATTTTTATGCAAAACAGGTTCTTATCGAAGAGGTTGTTGCTCCGGAAATCAGTAAAACAGGGAATAATCCCGACGGATGGTTTGGCTTGTGCGTTAAAAAGCACTTGTTATGTGAGAAGCGTATATTTAATAAAAAGACCGTAAATCATTACAATCTATTTCGTTTTTTAAAATATTAAATCAATATGTAATTTATGTAAATAGGAATTATTTGTAATTTTATTGAAAGAGTAGGGAGTAGATGTCAAACCGATGTCTGCCAAAGTGTAAGCCAAGTGAAGTAGGGGAATCCGGCAAGCGGGCAAATATCGGGCTGACTACCCAAAGGAAAGATGGCGTATAATCAATATATTTTTGATAAAGAGGCCGTCTGAACGATGTTCACGGCCGATAATGATAATATTTCAGGAACCTTACCATGACCGAAACCATAGAACGCGACAGCATGCAATACGACGTTGTGATTGTCGGCGCGGGCCCCGCAGGTTTGTCCGCCGCCATACGGCTCAAGCAGATGGCGGAGCAGTCGGGGCGTGAAATCAGTGTTTGCGTGGTGGAAAAAGGTTCGGAAGTCGGTGCGCATATTTTATCGGGTGCGGTTATTGATCCGGTTGCGTTAACTGAACTGCTGCCCGATTGGAAAGAGTTGGGCGCGCCGCTTACCCGCAGCGTTACCGCCGACCAAGTGCTGTTTCTTACCAAAAACAAAGCCGTCAAACTGCCCGTTACCCCTAATTTCGACAACCACGGCAACTACATCATCAGTCTTGGCATGTTGTGCCGCTGGCTGGCGGAACAGGCGGAAAACCTCGGTGTTGAGATTTACCCGGGCTTTGCCGCATCGGAAGTGCTGTATCATCCCGACGGCTCGGTGAAAGGCATCGCCACCGGCAATATGGGCGTGGGCAAAGACGGCGAACCGACCGACAATTTCCAGCCCGGCATGGAATTGTGGGCGCAGCAAACCATTTTCGCCGAAGGCTGCCGCGGCTCGCTCACCCGACAACTTATTCAAAAATACGCACTCGACCGCGATTGCCAGCCGCAAACCTACGGCATCGGCATCAAAGAAATCTGGGAAGTGCCCGAAGGCTGCTGCCAACCCGGTTTGGTGGTGCACAGCACGGGTTGGCCGCTGGATAGCAAAACCTACGGCGGCTCGTTTATCTACCATCTCGACAATAATCAGGTGGCCGTCGGCTTCGTGGTCGGTTTGGATTATCAAAATCCCTATCTTTCGCCGTTTGAAGAATTCCAACGTTTCAAAACCCACCCCGAAATCCGCAAAACCTTTGAAGGCGGCCGCCGCATTGCTTACGGTGCGCGTGCCTTGAGCGAAGGCGGCCTGCAAAGCCTGCCCAAACTCTCATTCAAAGGCGGCGTGTTGGTGGGCGATACGGCAGGCTTCTTGAACGTGCCGCGCATCAAAGGCATCCACACCGCCATTAAATCGGCGATGCTGGCCGCCGAGGCGGTGTTTCCGATTTTGGAAAATTTAGAAGAGGTCGAATCGTTTGAACACGGCAAAGAAGCCGTTGCTTACGAAGATTTGTTCAAACAAAGCTGGGCATACCGCGAGCTTCACGCCGCACGCAATATCCGCCCGTCGTTCAAATGGGGCTTGTTCCCCGCGATGGCTTATACCGGTTTGGAACAATATGTATTCAAAGGCAGAACGCCGTGGACGATCAAACACCACGGCACCGACCACAGTTCACTGAAAAAAGCCGCGGCTTGCCGCCCGATCGATTATCCGAAACCCGATAATGTATTAACATTCGACCGCCTGAGCAGCGTGTTTTTGGCCAACATCAGCCATGAAGAAAACCAACCGTCGCACCTCACGCTGAAAAATCCGCAAACCATGCTTGATGTGAATTTGCAGGAATACGCCAGCCCCGAAACCCGCTATTGCCCGGCCGGCGTGTATGAAATCGTGGAAGAGGGCGGCAAACCGCAACTGCAAATCAACGCCCAAAACTGCGTGCATTGCAAAACCTGCGACATCAAAGACCCGACCCAAAATATCGTTTGGATTTGTCCCGAAGGTGCGAGCGGGCCTAATTATGGTGCCATGTAAACATAAAGGCCGTCTGAACATAAACAGCGCGTGATCATCAGTTTTCAGACGGCCTCAAGCACCATCCGGCCGTCTGAAAACTTTTGCTCCCGCATTAACATGCGCCGATTGCATCCGAAAATTCATCATCTATTTCTATTTATTGACCATGCAACTCTTCAAATATCTTCAATCCCAAGGAATAGGCAGCCGCAAAGAATGCATGTGGCTGATTGAAAACGGCTGCGTTGCGGTTAACGGAGTGGTTCAGGATTCACCGCGCAGCACGGTTGAGCCGAAAGAAGTACAAAGCTTGGAAATTGACGGCAAGGCATACACCGTTGTGCCCATGCCGTATTTTTATATCGTGCTCAACAAACCGGCAGGATACGAAACTTCCCATAAACCCCAGCAGTATCCCAGCGTATTCAGCCTGTTTCCCGACCATATGCGCAATATCGACATGCAGGCCGTTGGGCGTTTGGATGCCGATACAACCGGCATCCTGCTGATTACCAACGACGGCGGCTTCAACCACAGGCAAACTTCGCCTAAGCATAAAGTGGCGAAAGTTTACCGCGTTACATTAAAACATCCTGCCGACGAAACTTTGTGCGAAACATTGAAAAAAGGGGTGCTGCTTCACGATGACGATGAAACCGTTGCCGCCGCCGATGCGGTTTTGGAGTCGCCTAACGTGTTGATGATGACGATTACCGAAGGCAAATACCATCAGGTAAAACGCATGATTGCAGCCGCAGGCAACAGGGTTGAGCAGCTCCACCGTACACGTTTCGGGGATTGGACAGCAGATAATATGCCGATTGGGAATTGGCAGTTTTTATATTTGTAAAGAAATGGAAAGAAAAAGAAAGCTTTTTTGGTATTTTTTATATTTAAAACAATGCTATATATATTTATCCATTTCATTTACATAACTTAATACTAAAATTCATGAACTAATATATAATTCACATGTCTGAGTAACACTTGCTCCGAAAGGAGTGAGTAAGTGAGTAAGACGTTTTCCCCGTAATGTGTTTGGCCATCTATACTTTTCCCCTTAGTATAGATGGTTTTTTTTATCTCTGAAAAATTTATTGTTTAGATAATAGTATTTATGTTAACTGTTTTAGATTTGCTGTTTTTGTAGCGTCCGAGTTTGGGATAAAGTGACGAGGCCGTCTGAATATTTTTTTTCAGACGGCCTCTTACGGTTTTAGTCAAAACAGTTCAGCCTTGGCAATCGAGCATATCTTTGCGGATATCGCGCAGCACGAATGCGGCAGTGTCTTCATCTTCGGCTTGAACCCACACAAACAGTTTGGCGATGATTTTGCCGAGAAACACTTTTTCCAGTGCGTCGGCATCGCCCAGCCGGTATTGCGTTAAGAAAGCGGCAATGTCGTCAGGCAGTGCGGTGTGTGCGGCTTGGCGTATATCGGCGAAGCGTTTGTCGCTCTCTACGCGCATGAGCAGGGTTTGGTTTTTATCGGGTTTGATGCCTTGCTCTTTTTCTTCGAGGGTGGCACGGGTAAATTGGTCGTAAATTTCCGCGTAGAGCATATCGTTCGGGCCTTCGAAAATGGTGAAGGGGCGGATGTCGATGGCGATATTGCTGGCGGGATGACCCCGTTCGAAACCTTTGGCACCGAGCAGTTTTTGCAGGATTTGTGCTGCGCCGTAGGTGTATTCGGTGGCTAAAGTTTTAATGATGTTGGCTTCCATCAATTGGTGTGCGACGGGGGCATCGGGGGCAACGCGGTTGCAGGTGAAGCGGTAGAGTACTTGCGAGATGCCGTAACGGTGCATGATTTCGCGGCATTCGCGGGCAACGAATTTAATGTCTTGCTGCACGAAACGGCGCATGTTTTCGATGATGTATTCCATAATGCCGTGGGTCATGCCCACCAGTTGAAGGCGGCTGCGGATGAAAATGTTTTGGAATGCGCGCAAGCCGGCGGCATCGCTTTCGGAAAGTTTCATCACGCAGTCGGCGGGAATGTGTGCATCGATGCTGTTAACGGAATAACGAACGGCGAGCAGCCCCTCCGATTTGAGGGTTTCGCAGCGGATGTATTGTTTGGGCACCAGCAGCAGGTTGATGGTTTTTGAGAGTTTGCCGTTTTTGCGTTCTTTGGCGGCCACGAGCAGAAATTCGCTTTGCGAATTGCCTTGCCAGTATTTGGTTGCGTTAACGTAAACGGTTTGATCGTCGGTATATTCGTAATACGACTGCATTTCGCGGGCGATCGCGGCACCCGAGGTTTCCGGTTCGGTAATGGCCAAGCCGCCGCCTTCTCCGTTGAAAATCAAATCGAGGCCGGTGCGGATTTGGGCTTCGTTGCCAAACTCGGTTAAAGGCTGCAAAACCAGTGCGCCTTCGATACCGGTGCGCAGGGTAACGGGTACGCCGTAGTGTCCGGCAATGCGCAACACTTCCTGAATTTCAAATTGGCTGCTTTTTCTGCCGCCGTGTTTCTCTGCCAGAAAAGGCAGCAGCAGGCCGGCTTTTTTAAGCTCCAACCATTTGTTTTCAGGAAGATATTGCATTAAATCTAGGCCGTCTGAAAAAATGCGTTTGAATGCAGATTCGATATGCGCCAAAAAAGCAGCGGTGTTCATCTGAATGAGCTGTGCTTCCAAAATGCCTGATGCCATGATGATCTGTATTTCCGGTTTAGAGTAAAATTTCTATTTTATATCATATTCGCGGCAATTTGATAATGGCAGATAAAAAAATAAGTTGTTCGGCGGCAAACAACGGTAGGAGACTTTTGCTCCCCTGCTTGCTTCGCATAACGAACACCGAGGTATCACGGAGGTGTAAAGTTGTTGGGTAAGTGGCTCAAGAAGGTTGGCGGTAACGGCGCAACCATTCGCTTGGGCTTATGCCGGTTTCGCGCGTGAATACCCGGCTAAGAGCGGCTGCGTGGCTGTATCCCACTTTTTCGGCTACCAGCGCGACAGGCATACCTTTTTGTAGCAGGGTTTGGGCAACGGCGATGCGCCAGTTGGTAAGGTAGGCAAGCGGGGCTACGCCCATGGTGTTTTTGAAATGGGCGGCGAAAGCTGAGCGCGACATGGCGGCTTGTTCAGCCATGTTTTCCACCGTCCATTCGTATTCGGGTGTTTGGTGTATTTTTTGCAGCAAGCCGCCCAGTTTTTTATCTACCAAACCTTTCAACAGGCCGGTTTGTAATTTGTTGTTGGTTAAACAATAGCGTACAACCTGAATGGTAAAGTAGGCGCACAGATGGTGTATGGCGGCGTGGTAGCCGTAAGAGCGACTGCTGCTTTCTTTGAAAATTTCATCGGCAAGGGCATGCAGATGGGGCCGGTTGTCGAGAAACAGCACTTCCACCCGGTCAACGGTGTGTACCAGCGGGTTGCGTATGCCTTCGCCGAAATCGAAGTTGATACACAGCATGCTCAAGCCTTCTTTGTCTAAAGGGTGGACATGGTGCAAAACGCTGCTTGGTGAAAAAACGATGCAGGGGCGTTCTATCAATATGGTTTGGTTTTCCGATAAATTCAGCAGGCAACGACCTTGGCGGATGAAGTGGAGATAGCCTTTGTTCGGCTCGTCGAAACTGCCGGTTCGGCACAGTTGGCCGATAAAGAAAAGATCGGTTCTGAATTGAAAATGGGTAAACAGGTGGGAGAGGCTGTCCATTAAGACTTTCGGTTAAGAAATGTGGATTAACGGTTAAATTGCTGGGGTGTGCATTGATTAGAATACATCCGCTTTTGTTAGAAAGTTAAATATTATCTACATTATCTTAAAGGAAAATCTTATGTCAGACCACAAAGAAGAGCAAATCGACCAATCCCGCCGCAATGCTTTGGGCACTGGTTCCCGCCTTGCGATGGCGGCCACTGTTTTGGGTGCAATGGGTGTTGCAGGCACAGCCGGTGCGGCGGCACAACCGGCGGGTAAGCAAGGTATTTACGACGAGCCTAAAGAATACGGCATGAAGCGTTACGGTATGAAAATAGACCCTAAGCGTGTTGCGCTGGTGGTGGTTGACCCGCAAATTGATTTTCTAAGCCCGAAAGGCGTATTGTGGGGTGCGGTGGGCGAAAGCGTAACTGAAAACAACACCGTAGCCAACATCGAACGCCTGTTTAAAGCGGCCAAGGCTGCCGGTATGCTGACCGTGGTTTCGCCTCATTACTATTATCCGCAAGACCATCAATGGGAATTTGGCGGCCCGGGCGAACATGCTATGCACGCTTTGGGTATGTTTGACCGCAAAGGCGCATACACTCTCGAAGGCTTCGAAGGTTCGGGCGCCGACTTTATGCCCCAATACAAACCTTATATTTTCGACGGCAAAACCGTGATTGCTTCGCCGCACAAAGTGTTCGGCCCCGAAACCAACGATGTGGTGTTGCAGTTGCGCAAACGCAAGATCGATCAGGTGATTTTGGCAGGTATGTCGGCCAACTTGTGCATCGAGTCCCATCTGCGCGAATTGGTTGAGCAAGGCTTTGAAGTGGCGGTTGTGAAAGATGCCACCGCAGGCCCCCGTCTCCCCGAAGGAGACGGCTATCTGGCGGCATTGGTTAACTTCCGCATTATTGCCAACGATTTGTGGACAACCGACCAAGCCGTGAAAAATATCAAAGGCTGATTCGGAAAAACCGTAGGTTTTACCGAGTGTTTTTAGGAAGGCATTCAGACGGCCTGTTGGGGGGGGGCTCCATCGGGCCGTCTGAATTGTTTATATTGTGCGGAAGAGGCTGGCCGGTTATAGACAGCACCCATACCCCGCGCCATAATTGCGGTGTTTCAAGCGAATTGTTGACGGAAGAATAATATGACCGAAGCCGTATTAACCCACATTCAAAATGTGATCGATTCACGCAAAGGCCAAGACCCACAAACGTCTTATGTGGCCCAGCTTCTGCACAAAGGCGAAGACAAAATCCTGAAAAAAGTGATTGAAGAAGCGGGCGAAGTGTTGATGGCTTCTAAAGACGGCGACAGCGCGCATTTGGTTTACGAGGTCGCCGATTTGTGGTTTCACACGCAGGTACTGCTGGCGCATCACGGTTTGCGGGTTGAAGATGTATTGAACGAACTGGCACGCAGGCAGGGTTTGTCGGGTTTGGCAGAAAAAGCTGCGCGGCAGGAAAGCTGAATTTGTATTAAAATCCATGCACAAGATACAGAGGCCGTCTGAAGATTCGGTTTCAGACGGCCTTTCTTTTAGCATGATGATTGTGCAGCCTGATGCGCCGCCGTTGGTATACCGAACAGGCCGCCCGCTGTATTTCGGAGTATATGATGACAGACTGTATTTTTTGCAAAATCGTGGGTAAGCAGATTCCGGCCGGAATCGTTTATGAAGACGACGACATGCTGTGTTTTAAAGACATTAACCCCGCAGCCCCCGTGCATTTGCTGCTGATTCCCAAAACACATTTCGATTCGCTGGCACACGCCCGCCCCGAGCATGAAGCACTGTTGGGCAAAATGATGATGAAAGTGCCGCAAATCGCCGAAGCCAACGGATTGGGCAACGGGTTCAAAACCCAAATCAACACAGGCAAAGGCGGCGGGCAGGAAGTGTTTCACCTGCACATCCATATTATGGGGCGGCCGGTTTAAACCGCGCATATATAGTCAATCCACCCTACCTTTACTGCGGCTTGCTGCCTTGTATTCAAAAAGGGGGGAGGGTAATTGACCATAGGCCGTCTGAACCATTTAAACTGAATTAACAAATTAATAAACATAAGGATCTGATTATGGGTAGCTTTTCTATCTGGCACTGGGTTGTGGTGCTGGTGATCGTGGTGCTGGTGTTCGGCACCAAAAAACTGCGTAATGTCGGCAAAGACTTAGGCGGTGCAGTGCATGATTTCAAGAAAGGTTTGAACGAAGGCACTGAAGAAGCCGGTAAAAAAGACGACGTGATCGAACATCAAAAAGACGACAACAAATCGGCTTAACCCATGTTTGATTTCGGTTTCAGCGAACTCTTGCTAACCGGCGTGATTGCGCTGGTGGTGCTCGGCCCCGAACGCCTGCCCAAAGCCGCGCGTATGGCCGGCAATCTTGTCGGGCGCGTACAGCGCATGGCCGGCAGCGTGAAGCAGGAATTGAGCGCGCATATCGAAATGGACGAGTTGCGCAAGGCCAAAAGTGAGTTTGAATCTGCCGCCGAATCGCTGCGCAGCGGATTGGGCGGCACCGGCGAAAGCTTGCGTAAAGAGTTGGATGATATTTCAGACGGCCTTAAAGTGCCTGCATGGGAGCGCGTGCCGGAGCAACGCACACCCGCCGATTTCGGTTTGGACGAATACGGCAATCCGCTCGGCAACACGCCGCCCGACGCTGATTGGCCGCATTATTCCGTGCCGTCCGAACACCATGCCGCCAACGTCGGCGGTTTTCAGACGGCCTCCATCCGCAAACAGGCCATGCGGCGCAAGCGCGATATGCGCCCGCGCCACCGTCCGAAACCGCAACTGCGCGTCCGCAAAAAGCATCCGCAATGAAGTGAGTAAACGGTGTCTGAATCAGAACAACAAGCCCAACAACCCTTGGTCGAACATTTAATCGAACTGCGCCGCCGCCTGATGTGGATCATCGGCGGCCTGTTGATCTGCTTTTTGGGCCTGATGCCTTTTGCCCAAAAACTCTATACCTTTGTGGCCGAGCCGCTGATGGCTTCGCTGCCGGCCAATACCAGCATGATTGCCACCGACGTAGTTGCGCCGTTTTTCGTGCCGGTAAAAGTTACGCTGATGGCGGCTTTTTTATTGTCGTTGCCGCACACGCTGTATCAGGTTTGGGCGTTTGTTGCACCCGCCCTCTATCAAAATGAAAAACGCCTGATTACGCCTTTGGTATTGTCGAGCATGATTCTGTTTTTTGCCGGCATGGCATTCGCCTATTTCTTGGTGTTTCCGGTGGTGTTCAAATTTCTGGCCGGCGTGACGCCCATCGGCGTGAACATGGCGACCGACATCGACAAATACCTGTCGTTTGTGTTGGGCATGTTTGTCGCATTCGGTACCACGTTCGAAGTGCCGGTGGTGGTGGTTTTGCTGAACCGCATGGGCGTGGTTTCGCTTGAGCAGTTAAAGTCTGCCCGGCCTTATGTGATTGTGGGCGCGTTTGTGATCGCCGCCGTCATCACGCCGCCCGACGTGATTTCGCAAATCATGCTGGCCGTGCCGTTGGTGCTGCTTTATGAAGCGGGTTTGTGGTTTTGCCGTTTTGCGAAGCCGTTGTCGCGCAGGCAGGAAAGTTGAAAGTGAGAAAACACCATGTATGTGCCCAAAGTGTTCCGCCAAAACGATGTGGGTGAAATTCACCGTTTCATTGAGAGCCATCCGTTGGCGACGTTGGTTGTAGAGTGGGGCGGTATTTTGCAGGCTGCCCATATTCCTGTTTATCGGCACGACAACGGCACGGAACAGGGCGTATTGCGCGGCCATTTCGCCAGAGCCAACCCCATCTGGCAGGCGGCGGAGCATACCGGCAATCGCTGGCTGGCGATTTTTCACAACAGCGGTTGTTATATTTCTCCGAATTGGTATCCGAGCAAACACAGGGAACACAAAGCCGTGCCGACTTGGAATTATCAGGCTGTGCATGTGGGCGGAACGATGCGTTTGATTGAAGAGCCGCAGGAAGTGCGCGGCATATTGGCTTCGCTCAGTGCGATACATGAGTCGGCACAGCCCAAGCCGTGGCAGCTGGAAGATGCACCTGCCGATTATATTGATGCGATGAGTAAGGCGGTGGTGTGTTTTGAGATGGAAATAGAAACGATTGAAGCAGCCTACAAACTCAGTCAAAACAAACACGAAGAAGACCGCACGGGCATTATCGACGGTTTGCAGCAAACCGGCGGCGAAGCGGAAGGGTGCATGGCCGAAAAAGTTGCGTCTTTCTCTCAAACTTGAATGATTGATGAAAGCCAAACTGTATCGGCATCGCTTTTACATGGGTATGGCGAAGCGGTGAAGCAACGTGATCAGGCCGTCTGAAAATATTTTAGCGAAACCAGCTTTGCCTGTTTTAGAGAAACCAGCAAAGCCGGTTTTCAGACGGCCTTAACCGTTTTTAAGCTAAAATGCCCGTTGCATTTCTTGATCAGCCGCATAAACTAATTTCTTTAAAGGCCGTCTGAAAACAATACGATTTTTCAGACGGCCTCACATTAAACAGATTGAACGATGAATACACTTGCCGATAAAAAACACTGGTCGCATACCGCCGCCGTTATCAGCCTGTGCGGGCTGATTGCCGTGAGCCTTGCTTGGGAGCTTTGGCTTGCGCCGCTGCGCCCGGGCGGCTCGTGGCTGGCCTTGAAAGCCTTGCCTTTGTGTCTGCCGCTGGCGGGCATTTTGAAAGGCAGGGTTTACACTTTCCAATACAGCTGCCTGCTGATACTGTTTTATTTTGCCGAAGCGGTGGTACGGCTGTTTGACGCTGCGCCCGCCAGCCGCGCCTGTGCCGCCGCCGCATTATTGTGCAGCAGTGTGTTTTTTGTAGCCTGTTTGGCATTCGTTAGGTATCAGAGAAAGGCGGTGCGCCATGTTTAACCGTTTTTCAGACGGCACGGCTACGGTATGGTCGTGGCGGTTGTGGCCGGTGTGGCTGTGTTTTGCGTGTATCTGCATCGCGCCTTTTGTGTCGCTGTACCGCGTAGGGCCGCTATCCAGCTTTTATCTTGAAGCAGGTTCTTTGGCCGGTGCTGTTTTATTGTTGTTGTTGACTGCGTTAACAGGCCGTCTGAATGTGCGCCTGCCTGAGGCTTCGGTTTATTTTTTGGCTTTGGCCGCTTTTTGGTGGCTTCAGGCGCGGTTGATGAATCTGACTTATCCGGGCATGAGCGATTTGGCGGTATCGGCGTTTGTGATCATTGCGCTGGCGGCTTGGGCTTGCCGCAGCTGGGTTGCCGGGTTCGGGCAGGAGCGGATAGTGTCGGTGCTGGCGTGGACTTTGCTGTTCGGTGCGTTGATTCAGTCGGTAGTGGTGGTGATGCAGTTTACCGGCTGGGCATCGGCGGAAATGTTCCGCGGCATCATATCCTACCGCGGTTTGCGCGAAGTGAGCGGGCAACTCGGGCAGCGCAACCATTTGGGCCATTATCTGATGTGGGGTACGCTGGCTGCATCTTACCTGTGGGCGGCGCGCAGAATGCCCGGTTGGCTCGGTTTCGCATTGGTGCTGCTGTTGACTTCTGCGCTGGGCTTGGTCAATTCGCGCACCATTCTCACTTATGTGGCGGGTGTGGGTCTGCTGTTGCCCTTGTGGCGCTGGCGTAGCGGAGCGGGTAGCAACCGCATGGTCGGCATCGTGCTGTTTGCGTTGGTGATGACGCTGCTGGTTCAATTCGGAATCGGTTACATCTTAGACTGGGTTTCCGGCATGAAATACGATACCGCAGTCGAACGGGCGGGTAGCTCCAGTTTCGGCGGTTCGGCACGCGATATCGAATGGCGCAAGGCTTGGACGATTTTTCTTTCTGCACCCGTGTGGGGCTACGGCTGGGGCAGCTATTCGCTGCAAGGTTTTCTGGTGCATGCCGAAGAAGGTAAGTTCAGCATGAACATCTTAAACGTGCTGTTTACCCATTCGCACAACCTGATTTTGCAGCTGCTGTCGGAAATGGGTTTGGTCGGCACGGCCTTAACCGTATTCGGTTTTCTTGCGGCAATTTGGCGGATGTTCAGACGGCCTCCGAGCAATGCTTCGCTGCTTCTTTTGGCCATGATGGCTGTGTCGTTATGCCACAGTATGTTGGAATATCCGCTTTGGTATATCTATTTTTTGGTGCCGTTTGCTTTAATGGCCAGTTTGTCGCCCGCTGATGAACACGATGCTTCAGACGGCCTGAAAACCGCCAAACGGCAGAACATCGGCGCAGCGGTATTGGCCGTGTGTTTGCTGGCAGGCATTGCCCGCTTGGGTTTCGTTTATACCGACCTTGCCCGTTTCGACCGTCAGCCGAAAGGTGAAACCGTTGAACAGTCCGCCCAAAAAATCGAAGGCTTGAGAAAGATTGCCGAAACCGAACCGATGTTGCGCTATTACGCCCAGCTTTCGTTAACCCGCCGGGTTAACCCTTCCGCACCTACCGTGTATCCGTGGGCGGACCAAGCGGCACGGGAAGCCTTAACCTACCGGCCGTATTCCAATGCTTATCAGGTCGGTTTGTATCAATACCGCGCCGGACAAACCCGGCAGGGCAGCGCATGGTTGGATAAAATGTATCTGTATTACCCGTATATGATGCAGCATTATCTCGATAAAATCCGCAGCAACGGCACACTCAAACCCTTAGAGCCGCGCTTGTGGCAAACGTGTGAAGCGTTTTATGAGAAAAAATATCCCCAGTCCAAACCGTGTAAACGTTAGCCATATCATCATTCGGTTTATCGGCGGCGTTTTCGCCGACATTTGGTGGCATCTGCTTTATCGGAAAACCGCTAAGCCCGCCGGTTGGTACTTTTAAATAGACCCTTAACGAACCGTTATGCTGCCCATGTTTAAGCGGCATAACGATTTATTTTTTACCCGGTAAAACCATACTTGCACATATCCCGGCCGTTAGAAAAACAGCAAAGTTTTTCTAACGGCCTGTATTTTATTAGAATAAACCAAAATTAGCACAAAGACATTTTGTTATATTATAACATTATGAATTAAAAAGACAATTTGACTTTGCTTGTGGTTTGGCCTATAACAGAACTTGATATTTAACCCTGTTTTGTTATGAAAGGAAGACGCATGAAAGCAATGGCCTATTACGGTGCAGGCGATATCCGTTTTGAAGAAAAACCCAAACCCCAAATCATCGATCCGACCGATGCAGTGGTAAAAATTGTCAAAACCACCATTTGCGGTACCGACTTGGGCATCTGGAAAGGCAAAAACCCCGAAATCACTCCGGGGCGCATTCTCGGCCATGAAGGCATCGGCATTGTCGAAGAAGTAGGTTCGTCTGTTAAAAATATCAAAAAGGGCGATAAAGTTATCATTTCTTGCGTGAGCAAATGCTGCACCTGCGACAACTGTAAAGTACAGCTTTATTCTCACTGCCGTAACGGTGGCTGGATTTTGGGTTACATGATCGACGGCACCCAAGCCGAATATGTGCGCACACCGTTTGCCGACAACAGCTTGATTCTGCTGCCCGACAACGTGAACGAAGAAGTGGCGCTGCTGTTGAGCGACGCATTGCCGACCGCACACGAAATCGGTGTGCAATACGGCGATGTGCGCCCCGGCGACACAGTATTTATCGCAGGCGCAGGGCCTGTGGGTATGTCGGCTTTGCTGACCGCACAACTGTACAGCCCGTCTGTATTGATTATGTGCGATATGGATGAAAACCGCCTGAAAATGGCCAAAGAATTGGGCGCAACCCATACCGTCAACCCCGCATCCGGCGACGTGGCCAAACAGGTATTCGATATCGTGGGCGAAGACGGCGTAGATGTAGCCATTGAAGCCGTGGGTATTCCCGCTACTTGGGATATGTGTCAAGACATCGTCAAACCCGGCGGCAATGTGGCCGTAGTCGGTGTACACGGTGTGCCCGTTGATTTCAAACTGGAAAAACTGTGGATTAAAAACCTGACCATCACCACCGGTTTGGTCAATGCCAACACCACAGAGATGCTGATGAAAGCCATTTCCACCAGCTCGGTCGACTACACTAAAATGCTGACCCACCGCTTTAAATTCAGCGAACTGGAAAAAGCATACGATGTATTTAAACACGCTGCCGAAAACGGCGCGATGAAAGTGGTTTTGGAAGCCGATTAAGTTTGTTTTGCCTCTGTCGGTAACTGAACCGCAGAGGCCGTCTGAAAAAATATAACCGCATTCAGATTAAGTTTACAGCTTAACTGGAGTGCGGTTTTCTTTTTTAAATCAGGTATTTTTAGGTTTGATACATAGTCAATCAACTTAACTTTTACCACAGTGCAGAAGCTTATGCGTGTTTAAAAAGCATCTGCTCTGTTAAACCCTGAAATAAACACCTTTTTCATCACATACCCGCTCGATCGGCCACTGATAGACTTCTGCCAGCAATTCGGGCTGCATCACTTGTTCGGGCGCTCCGGCGGCAACCACTTTGCCCTGATTCATCAATATCACATGTTGGGCGTAACGGGCGGCCAGATTTAAATCGTGCAACACCATAACCGCGCTGAAATGTTGGCGGTTGCCGCCCAGATAGTTCATCAAGCTGTGTTGGTGGCGGATGTCGAGATGGTTGCACGGTTCGTCGAGCAGCAGTATCGGGGCGTTTTGGAGCAGGGCGCGGATGATGTTGGCGCGTTGTTGTTCGCCGCCGGAAAGGGTTTGGATGCGTTTTTCGGCGAGTTCCTGCAAATCGAAATAAGCCAATAATGTTTCAGCTTGTTCAGACGGCTTGGCGGCCGTCTGAAAAGGCCAGGCACTGTCGCTTCCGCGCCCGAGTTCGATATATTCGCGTACGGTTAGCGGCATTTGGTATTGGCCGTGCTGCGCTACCCAAGCGACGCTGCCTTGTTTCAGTTGCGGTGCTACGGCCTTGCCGAACAGATTTACCGTGCCTTGCCCCGTTTGGCGGATCAGGCTTTTGAGCAGAGTCGATTTGCCTGCACCGTTGGGGCCGATAATGGCTGTGTGGCAGCCGTGCGGCAGGTTCAATTCTTCGATTTCCAGCAGCACCTTGGTTTTGGCTGTTACTTTCAATTGTTTGATGGTAAAAGAATAATTCGTCATATCTTTTAAGAGACCATAAGTTTGGGCGGTGGCAAAGGCGGCGTGGAAAGCAAAGCAACGGCCGCAGCAACAGTTCGGTTGATTAACTTTATTTGCGTAAAGGTTTTAAAAACAGCCACATAAAGAAAGGCCCGCCGAGCAGGGCGATAACGATGCCTACCGGAACATCTACCGGATAAGTAAACCAACGTGCCGCGCTGTCGACAGCCAGCAGAAACACGGCACCGAGCCAAGCCGAAAGAACAATCAGTTTGCTGCGTCTGCCGCCTACTGCCTGAGCCACGACATTCGGCACCATCATGCCGAGAAAGCCGATGATGCCTGAAAGCGATACGGCGGCTCCGGTAAGCAAAGCGGCACCGACCACGGTTTGTATCCGCACCGCCTGCACCGAAATCCCCATGCTCACGGCGGTATCTTCGCCAAGCATCAGAATGTCGAGCTTTTTGCCGACGATAACCAGCAATATCAACCCCGCCAGCATCACGGTTGCAGCATACAACGGTGAAGTAAATCCTGCTTCGGCCAAGCTGCCCGACAGCCAAATGGTTGCGCTGCGCAAAACCATATCGTCGGATAAAAACAGAATCAGGCTTACGATGGCAGCGGAAAATGCGCTCAACACAAAGCCCAGCACGAGCAACCCCAATGTGCCGCCGCCGATAAAACGGTGAATGCCCAATATCAGCAGACAAACCGCCAAAGCTCCGGCAAAGGCCGCCAGCGGTACGCCCACCGCTCCGATGCCGAAAGCCAGTACGATAATCACGCCCAATGCCGCGCCGCCGGAAGTGCCGATCAAGCTCGGGTCGGCCAGCGGGTTTTCAAACAGTGCCTGCAACGCTGCTCCGGCCGCCGCTAAAGCCGCGCCGACCAGTAAAGAAGTGAACACGCGCGGCAGGCGGATGGCCTGTATGGTTTCGTCCATTTGGTGCGGCGGCTGCCATTCGCCGAAGCCGACGCCGGCACAAAACCAGATGAGGGCGGCGGTAACTGTGAGGGAGAGAATAAGGGGGAAAGGTTTCATGGCTTGATCGCGAAACTGTTTTTTAAAAAAGCTGTTAAATTCGAGGATGACAAACGTTGTCGTTTCAACCGCGCGCAGCACGGCAAACGTCTGCCTGTGTGGGAACAAATATTATGTGCTTTGCCGTCGGGAGTAGATTTTGGTGTGGGCCGGTTGGGTGAAATGTTGATGGGGTTTGTTTGTTCCGGCAGATTGTGTTTGGCTATTTTTGTAATTTTTTTGTTAAAACAGCCGTCTGAATGTTCAGACAGCTGCTTTGTGATTAAGGCTTAACGGAAAAAGTCGCCCATTCCGGCAGGCAGGCCTTGGGTGAACGCGCCCATGGTTTTGTTGGTGGTTTCTTCCGCTTTGTTGCCTGCGTCGTTGATGGCGGCCAGCACCAAATCTTCGAGCATTTCTTTATCGTCGGCCGCTTCTTTGATCAAATCTTCGCTGATGTCGATTTTGCGGACAACATGGTTGCAGGTCATGGTTACTTTAACCAAGCCGTTGCCTGCTTCGCCGTTCACTTCGGTTTCAGCCAGCTTGGCTTGTGCTTTTTTCATGTTTTCCTGCATTTGTTGCGCCTGCTTCATCAGGCCGCCTAATCCGGCTTTTCCGAACATGGTTTTACTCCTGGTTAAAAAGGGTTTGATGATACCTTTTGAATGGGAAGACGGCAATACGGCGCGGCTTTTCAGAAGGGTTTATTCACGGTTTGTCATACTCGGGTCAAGCCCGAGTATGACGGGTATGGTTTTGCCGATATATGGTTAACGAAACTGTTTTCAGACGGCCTCAATGCTTTATTCCTGCGACTCGGCCAGTTTGAGTGTGTCTGGCAGCCACTCGGCTTCAAAAAGGTCGAGAATCTGCCGTGCGGTTTGGTCAGCTTCGAGCAGGTCTTGCGCTTTTTGGCGGCCTTCGAGTTGCAGGCGTTTGCTGCGCATGGCGGGGGTTTCCCAACCGGCATCGTCGCGCCACGGCTCGGTTTGCAGCTTCAGTTGCAAACCGTAGGCATCGGCAAGGGTGTTTTGGATTTTGTCGAGACGCTCTTTATTGGTAACGGCGCGGGCTTCGCCCGATAGTGACAAGAGCATCAAGCCTTTTTCGGCATCGTAGCCGGTCCAGGCGGCGTGTTGGGTCAGCATTTGCGCTGCGCCGAGTTTGGCGGCAAAGCGTTTGGCAATGGCCGCCCAGTTTTCGGGGGCGAACTCGGGCAGCGGGGCGAAGCCTGCTTCGTCTTCATCGTCGGGCGGCGTTTCGTCCTGCTCCGTTTGTGAATTATCCGTTTTTTCGTGGTGTTCAGACGGCATCACCGGCATATCGTATTCGGGATAGCCGTATTCTTCGGGAAAATACGGCGGCTCGTCTGCATCGGGATAAGGCGGCGCATCGGCATATTCGGGCGGATAATCCGATGCCGTCTGAAAAGCGGTTTCGTAGGTTTCAGACGGCATGGTTTGCGGGTTTTGCACTTCGCTTAACGGAGAGGCCGTCTGAATATTGGCCGTGCTTGCCGCCGGTGTTGCCGCTTCGGCCTCAAGGTTTTCTATGCGTTCAGACGGCATGGCGGCTTCGGGTTGTCCGGTTTGAGGCGTTTCAGGTGCGGTTGGTTCTTGTGCGGCAATTTGTTTGCCTGCTGTTTCAGACGGCTTTGTTGTTGGCATTGAGGCCGTCTGAAAATGCTCTGTTGCTACAGCAGGTGTTTCCTGCGCGTGATTGTGCAAAGACGCTTCTGCCGCCTGAGCCGCTGTTTGCGTCTCAACTTTTTCAGACGGCCTTATGGGTTCGGAGGCCGTCTGAAAATGCTCTGTTGCCACGGCAGGCGTTTCCTGCGTGTGATTGTGCAAAGACGCTTCTGCCGCCTGAGCCGCTGTTTGCGTTTCAATTTTTTCAGACGGCCTGATCTCTTCGGAGGCCGTCTGAAAGCCGTTCTCTGCCGTTTCAGGTGTTTGCGGCGCATCTTCCCACGGCGGGGTGTCTTCTGCCTGAACAACCGCATCAGGCTTTTCAGACGGCCTCACGGCGGGTGCGGGCGGTGTTGGGGCGGCAGGCGGTGCGGTTTGTGTTTCAGGCAGAATCAGCGGCTTTTTTGCGGCAGGTTCCGCCGCTTCGGGGTTGTGCAGTTGCGTGCCTTCAATCACGCCGTCGGGGTCGTGCGCTTTGGCGGCAATCGGGGCGAACGCGAGCATACGCAACAGCGTCATCACGAAACCGGCGTATTCGTCGGGCGCGAGACTCAAATCCTGTTTGCCGTGGATGGCGCATTGGTAGTAAAGCTGGATTTGTTCGCCGCTTAAATATTGCGATAAGCGCAGCAGGGTTTCATGTTCGGGGTCGTCGGCAATGGCGGCGGGAACGGTTTTCGCCAAGGCCAGCCGTTGCAGCAGCATGGCCAACTCGCTCAGGGCGTTGTCGAAACCGATGGCGCGGGCGGCCATTTCCTGTGCTTTACGCAGCAATTCTTCGCCGTCTTGGTTCACGATGCCTTGCAGCAGTTCGTAAAGATAGCGTTTGTCTACTGCGCCGATCATCTGGCGGACATCATGCTCGGTAACGCTGCCCGAACCCATCGCAATCGCTTGGTCGAGCAGGCTCAAGGCATCGCGCATCGAACCCATGGCGGCGCGACCGAGCAGTTGCAGCGCGGGCGGCTCGAACGGAATCTGCTCCGCCGTCAGCACATGCGCCAAATGGTCGGCCACTTGCTGCGTGGTCATGTTGCGCAGCACGAATTGCAGGCAGCGGCTCAATACGGTAATCGGCACTTTGTGCGGGTCGGTGGTGGCGAGAATGAATTTCACATGCTCGGGCGGCTCTTCCAGCGTTTTCAGCATGGCATTGAACGCGCTTTTGGAAAGCATGTGCACTTCGTCGATGATATAGACTTTGTATTTGCCGGCGGTGGGCGCGTATTGGGCGTTTTCGAGCACTTCGCGGATGTTGTCGATGCCGGTGTTGGAAGCCGCGTCGATTTCGAGCAAGTCGACGTAACGCCCCGCGTCGATTTGGGTGCAGCTTTGGCACACGCCGCAAGGCTCGCCGTGGTTGGCGTTTTCGCAGTTGAGACTTTTTGCCAGAATGCGGGCGATGGTAGTTTTGCCCACCCCGCGCGTGCCGGTAAGCAGATAGGCATGGTGCAGGCGGCCTTCGTCGAGCGCATTGCGCAGGGCTTTGACAACGTGTTCCTGTCCGACCAAATCGGCAAAGGTTTTAGGCCGCCACTTACGGGCGAGAACTTGGTAAGCCATAGATTATCTTTTGTTTGAATTCGCTGAAGGAAGGCAGGTATGCGGCCGCACGGCAGGCAAGGATGCACGCGCTGTTTTTATAATCGGGCCGTCGGTTTCATGCCTTGAAGATTCGGTATTCTAACATTTTTTACCTGCCGCCAAACACATGAAAACCGCCGCCGTTATCGCACGGGCAGCGGTTTTTTTATGCACGGCGGCAATATCGAACCGTTACAAACGGTAGTTGCCGCCTACGCCGTTGGCAATATCGCGCACGGCGGTTACATACATGCGGCTGTGGTTGTATTGCCATACGGTGTAGAAGTTATTCAGGCCGATATAGTATTCATACACGCCCGGCGCGGTTTCAAGTCGGTAGAGCACGGCTTTTTCATTGTCGGCCACCACTTCCTGCGGCATCACGCCCAAACGTTTGAGTTCACCCACTGTACGGGTGAGCGCGGTTTTTTCGTCGATGATGTTTTGCAGTTCTTGCGTGATGGTGAGCGTAACCGGCACCACTATTTTGCCGTTGGTTTGCCAGCCGTGTGCTTTCATGTAGTTCGCCACCGAAGCTGCCACGTCGCCGACGTTGTTCCAAATATCGCGCAAGCCGTCGCCGTCGTAATCGACCGCATATTTACGAAAGCTCGAAGGTATAAACTGCGGCATGCCCATTGCGCCGGCATAGCTGCCTTTAAAGCCGAATACGTCGCGCTTTTCTTCTTTGGCCATCAGCAGAAATTCATGCAGTTCTTTTTGGAAAAACTCGGCACGGCGAGGATAGTCGAATGCCAGCGTACTCAAAGAATCCGCCAAACGGAAGCTGCCCATATTGTTGCCGTAGTTGGTTTCGATGCCGATGATGGCCACGATCAGCTCGGCCGGTACGCCGTAGCTGCGCGCCACGGCATCGATGGTGGTTTTGTGCTGCGCGTAGAAACGTTTGCCGTTGCTGATTTTTGCCGTGCCGGAATTGCCGGTGCGGAATTCGTACCACGGGCGCGACGTGCCGGGGCGGTTCATGATGTTGATGATGTTGCCTTTGTATACCACGCCGTCGAAAAAGCTTTGCAACTCGCCGCTGCTGAATTTGCCGCTTACCGTTTCATGTGCGATGAAACGCTGCACGTTGGTGTTGCCGTTAAAGCCGCTGATGGCTACCGAGTCGGCAGCATGGTCGAACACGGGGCGTTTGCCGACGGGGGCGACGGGCGTTTCTTTCGCTTTGTGGTCGGGGGTGGTGCTGCAGGAAAGTAAGGTGAGGGCGGCAAGAACGGTGAGTGCGGTTTTTTTCATGGCGGTATGTTTTCTTGAGGCGGTTGCGGGAGATGCAGTTTATCAAATTTAGGTGGGTGCTTAAAGGCCGTCTGAACAATCAGGCTGCATGCCGTCCGGCATTTGCCGTCGGTGTGATGGGGCAGCTTGATTGTTCAGACGGCCTTTGCTTACGCTTCGGCTGCTTGGGTTATTTCACGTTGCGCAGGTAGTTGAGCAGCAGCGGTACGGGGCGGCCGGTAGCGCCTTTCTCTTTGCCCGATTTCCAAGCCGTGCCGGCAATATCGAGATGCGCCCACGGGTAGTCTTCGGTGAAATAAGACAAGAACGTGGCGGCAGTAATCGTGCCTGCGCCGGGTGTGCCGATATTGGGTATGTCGGCAAAATTGGATTTGAGCTGTTCTTTATAAGTGTCGAACAGCGGCAGCTGCCATGCTTTGTCGTCTGTTTCGCGGGAGGCTGCGAGCAGTTGGTCGACGAGTTTCTGATCGTTGCCCATTATGCCGCTTACGTCGTTGCCCAATGCGATGATGCAGGCGCCGGTGAGTGTGGCAACGTCGATCACGGCTTTGGGTTTGAATTGCTCGGCGTAAGTGAGTGCGTCGCACAAAATCAGACGGCCTTCGGCATCGGTATTCAATACTTCGATGGTTAAGCCTTTCATGCTGGTTACGATGTCGCCGGGTTTGTTGGCTTCGCCGGAAGGCATGTTTTCGCAGGTGGGTACGATGGCAATCAGGTTGATGGGCAGTTTCAGTTTGACGGCGGCGCAGAATGTGCCGATTACGCTGGCGGCACCGCACATGTCGTATTTCATTTCGTCCATGTTGAGGCCGGGTTTGAGCGAAATACCGCCGGTGTCGAAGGTAATGCCTTTACCTACCAATACGATGGGGGCGTCGTCTTTGTTTTTAGCGCCGGAATAGGAAAGTTCGATCAAATAGGGTTTCTGTTTGCTGCCTTTAGCCACCGACCAGAAAGACCCCATGTTTTTCTTGATGTAGTCTTTTTCGAGGATTTTCACCGATGCGCCGATCTTTTCGGCTTCTTTTTTAGCGGTTTGCGCCAAGAATTTCGGCGTGCATTCGTTGGGAGCGGCGTTGCCGAGGTCTTTGCACAAGGTCATGCCGTATATTTGCGCTTCGGCGGTTTCCAACGCGGTTTTGATGCCGGCTTCTTGGCCGGGGCAGTAGAAAGTTACGCCGGCCAGCTTGGCGGGTTTGGCTTCTTTTTTGTAGCGGTCGAAACGGTAGGCGGCATTGCCGAATGCGGTGGCGAACACTTCGGCAACCAAAGCGGCGTTCTTTTTGCTGAACGGTGCGGTGCAGATGTGGATATGCTCTTGTTTTTGCGCCCATGAAGCGGCTTCGGCGGCGGCTTTGGCAACGGTTTCGCGGCTCAGATTGTTCAAGCGCACAACGGCGATGGCTTTGAGGCTGCCGTTTTCGACAATTTGGGTTTCTGCAAGCGATTGGTTTTCTTCCAAGGTGCCGCAGAGCAGGGCGGCGGTTTCATTGTCGCTGTTTTTGCTGCACGGGCAGGCATCTTCGCAGATGTAGAGCAGCGCACCTTCTTGGCTTGGCTGCAATTTTTCGGCTTTTGTGCTAAATTCCATGTTTATTCTCCTGAACTGAACGGTGGTTCGCAATATATTTTTCAGACGGCCTCAAGCAAAGCAACAGCAGGCCGTCTGAACATTTCGGCCTGATTGTACTCTATATGTCCGGCCGTCTGAAACTTTTCAGACGGCACGAACACCCGCTTCTGCACCGAAAGCTGCAAAATTTTATGATTTACCAACGCAATTTTATTAAAGAACTTTCCTTCACGGCCGTCGGCATCTTCGTGGTGCTGCTGGCGGTGCTGGTATCGACGCAGGCCGTCAACCTGCTGGGGCGTGCTGCCGACGGCCGCGTGGCGATTGATGCCGTGGCCGCACTGGTGGGTTTTTGGGTAATCGGCATGACCCCGCTGCTGCTGGTATTAACGGCCTACATCAGTATTTTGACCGTGCTGACGAGATATTGGCGCGATAGCGAAATGTCGGTTTGGCTTTCATGCGGTCTGGCATTGAAACAATGGATACGCCCCGTTTTGCAGTTTGCAGTGCCCTTTGCCGTGTTGATTGCCGTGATGCAGCTTTTCGTGATGCCGTGGGCGGAACTGAGAAGCCGCGAATTTGCCGAAATCCTCAAGCAGAAACAAGAGTTATCGTTGGTAGAGGCGGGTGAGTTCCGCACGCTCGGCAAGCGCAACGGGCGGGTGTATTTTGTCGAAACTTTCGACGTGGATTCGGGCATCATGAAAAACCTGTTTTTGCGCGAGCAAGACGATAAAGGCAACGACAATATCGTGTTTGCCAAAGAAGGCACGTTTTCTTTAAAAGACAACAAGCGCACGCTGGAACTGAGCAACGGCTACCGTTACAGCGGCACACCGGGCAAGGCCGACTACAACCAAGTTTCATTCCAACATTTAAGCCTGATTATCAGCACCACGCCGAAAATCATCGACCCCATTTCCCACCGCCGTACCATTCCCACCGAAAAATTATTCGGCAGCAGCAATCCGCAGTATCAGGCCGAACTGATGTGGCGTTTGTCGCTGCCCATCAGCGTATTGCTGTTGAGCATATTGGCTGTGCCGCTTTCCTATTTCAACCCGCGCACCGGCCATACTTATAATATTCTCTTTGCCATCGGCCTTTATCTGATTTACCAAAACGGGCTTACCTTTCTGCGCAACGCCGTTGAAGACGGCAAACTCAATTTCTGGCTCGGCATGTTGCCGATGCACATACTGATTGCGTTTATCGCCTTTATCCTGCTGCGTGTGCGCAGTATGCCCGCCCAACCGTTTTGGCAGGCGGTCAAACTCAGCCTGAAAGGCGGTGCGAAATGAAACTGCTTACCCGTTACCTCATCAGCCGCCTCAGCGTCACTTCGCTTTACGCGCTGTTGGCATTTCTCGCCTTATACAGTTTTTTCGACATCATCAACGAAGTGGGCGACATCGGCAAAGGCAGCTACAACGGTGCCAAAATGATGCAGTATGTGTTTATGCAGATGCCTGCCCATGCCTATGATTTAATGCCGCTGGCCGTATTGATCGGCGGTTTGGTGGCACTCAGTCAGTTGGCTTCCGGCAGCGAGCTTACCGTAATGAAAACCAGCGGTATGAGTACCAAAAAGCTGATTGCCGTGCTGCTGCAGTTCGGCCTGATTTTTGCCGTATTGACCGCACTTTTGGGCGAATGGGTTGCCCCTTCGCTCAGCAGACACGCCGAAAACATGAAAGCCACCGCCGTTAGCGGCAAAATCAGCACCGGCAGCCAAGGCTTATGGCTGAAAGAGCAGAATAATGTTATCAACGTGCGCGAAATGCTGCCCGACCATACTTTGCTGGGCGTTAAAATCTGGCGGCACAACAACGACTTTCAGCTTGCCGAAGCCGTTGAAGCGGATTCCGCCGTGGTCGAAAACCACAGCTGGCAGCTGAAAAACGTGCGCCGCAGCTTGCTGGAAAACGGGCAAGTGCGCACCGAAACCCAAGCCGTACAGCCGTGGCAGGTTAATTTGAACAGCAGTTTGCTCGACGTGCTGCTGGTCAAACCCGAGCAAATGTCGGTATCTGCGCTGGGCACCTATATAGGCCATCTGAAAAACAACAGCCAGCAAACCAAAACTTATGAAATCGCATGGTGGCGCAAACTGATGTATCCGGTTGCCGCTATGGTGATGGCGCTGGTGGCATTGGCCTTTACGCCGCAAAACACCCGCCACGGCAACATGGGTTTGAGGTTGTTCGGCGGCATCTGCTTGGGCTTGGCCTTCCACTTTGCCGGCCGCCTGTTCGGTTTTACCGGCGAACTCTACGGCGTGCCGCCTTTTATTGCGGCAGTTTTACCGACGTTGCTTTTCGGGGTTTTAGGCGTTTATTTGATCCGCAAGCAGGAAAAGCGTTAAGCGATGCAATGTAATCAGAACAATAAGCAAGGGGCCGTCTGAAAATTTTCAGACGGCCTTGTATTAAAAACGTGTTGATTGACTAGAGATAGCAGGAGAACAGCATGAATATTTTAATCTTAGGCGGCAACGGCTTTATCGGCAGGCGTGCAGCGGCGATCCTGCGTGAGCGCGGTCATGAAGTTACGGCGGCGGGGCGCAAAGAGTGCAATTATCTTCGTCTTGATGAAACAGCGGTCAGAGCGTTGCTGCGCGGAAAAGATGTGGTGATTAACGCTGTGGGCGTGATGAGCCGTCATGCAGATATATTGGAGCAGGTGCATCACCGCGCACCGGAGCAGCTGGCGCAGTGGGCGGAGCAGGAAGGCGTGTCGCGCTGGGTGCAGCTTTCTGCGTTGGGCGCGGACGCGCAGAGCGGCATTGCCTTTGTCGGCAGCAAAGGGCGGGGCGACCGCGCGGTTTATGCTTCGGGCCTGCAGGTGTCGATTGCGCGTCCGTCGGTGGTGTACGGGCGCGGCGGAGAGAGTTGCGAGCTGTTTATTCTGTTGGCCAAACTGCCGCTGTTGGCGATGCCTGCGGGTGGGCGTTTCGATTTGCAGCCCGTGCATGTGGCGGACGTGGCCGAGAGTTTGGCTAATCTTGCGGAAAATCCGGCGGAACACGGCACGGTGGTCAACATGACCGGCGGCCGCGCGCTGACTTTGGCGGATTATTTCAACACATTGCGTGCAACCCTACACAAAAAGCCGCCGCAAAAAATGATTGCGCTGCCGTTGTCTTGGATTAAGCCGCTGTTGCCGTTGGCGAATATCGTCAGCAACGGCGTACTCAGCCCGGGAAGTATCGCATTGTTGGAGCAGGGTTCGTGTGCGGATAACGGAGCGTTTGCTTCGCTGTTGGGGCGGGAGCCGCTATCGCCGGAAGAGTTTGCCGATACGCCCTAACATAATCTGCCGAACATGTTTTCAGACGGCCTGAAGCTTTTCAAACCTGTTGATATTGTGGTGAATCAGCTTAAAAAGCAACCGTTGCATCATACTCGGGTTAAGCCCGAGTATGATGCAACGGTTGTTAAAATTGAGCAGGTTAAGTATAGCTTTGAGTGTATTTTCAGACGGTCTGAGACCTTTGCAAAACCCCCATCTGCGGCGCATTTCTGCGTTGTGCGCTGAACGCCCGTTTGTCTATATAAATATGATATGTCTGCACCCGCTGTGCTGCTACGCCTTGAACGGCATCCACATCTGAAGGTTTTGCAAAGGTCTCGGCCTATTCAAACTTGTTCGAGAACTGGTTTGAGAATCAGTCTGCCAATAAACCGCGCCAGCGTTCTACCTGCAAGCGCACTTGCTCAGGCGCGGTGCCGCCCAAGTGGTTACGGGCATTCAAGCTGCCTTCGGGCGTGAGCACGCTGTAAACATCTTCGGTTATCAGGTTGCTGAAACCCTGTAAAACATTCAGAGGCAGTTCGCTCAAATCCACGCCCTGCGAATCGGCATGGCGCACGGCAAGGGCAACGACTTCGTGGCTGTCGCGGAAAGGCATTCCTTTTTTCACCAGATAATCGGCCAAATCGGTTGCCGTGGCAAAACCCTGCATCACGGCGGCACGCATGTTTTCGGGCTTAACGGTTACGCCGCGCATCATGTCGGCATAAATACGCAAAGTATCAATCAGGGTGTCGGCAGTATCGAAAAGCGGTTCTTTGTCTTCCTGATTGTCTTTGTTGTAGGCCAAAGGTTGCGACTTCATCAGCATAATCAGGCCGGTAAGGTGGCCGATAACGCGGCCGGATTTACCGCGCACCAATTCGGGCACGTCGGGGTTTTTCTTTTGCGGCATGATCGAAGAGCCGGTGCAGAAGCGGTCGGCAATGTCGATAAAGCCGAAGCGCGGGCTCATCCACAAAATCAACTCTTCGCTCAAGCGGCTCAAATGCACCATAATCAGGCTGGCGGCAGCAGTAAACTCAATCGCAAAATCGCGGTCGGAAACGGCATCGAGCGAGTTTTGGCAGATTTGTTCGAAGCCGAGCAGTTCGGCGGTGGTTTCGCGGCGGATGGGGTAGGTGGTACCGGCCAGGGCTGCGGCACCCAAAGGCATGCGGTTTACGCGCTTGCGGCAGTCGGCCATACGCTCGAAGTCGCGCCCCAGCATTTCCACATAAGCGAGCATGTGGTGGCCGAAGCTCACGGGTTGGGCAACTTGGAGATGGGTAAATCCGGGCATCACGACTCCGGCATGGCGTTCGGCCAAATCAACCAGTGCCGATTGCAGATCGCGGATAAGGGTTTGGATGTCGGAAATTTGGTCGCGCAACCACAAGCGGATATCGGTGGCCACTTGATCGTTGCGGCTGCGGCCGGTGTGGAGACGTTTGCCGGCATCGCCGATTTTATCGGTTAAATGGCGCTCGATATTCATGTGCACATCTTCGAGATCAAGCGACCACTCCATTCGGCCGGATTCGATTTCTGCTATAATATCGGCCATTCCCTGACGGATGGCAGTTAAGTCTTCTCTACTCAATACGCCTGCTTGTTCAAGCATCTGAGCATGGGCTAAAGAGCCTTGTATATCCCACTTTGCCAAGCGTTTATCGAAGTCGATAGAGCCGGTGTATTTTTTCACCAGCTCGGCTACGGGTTCATTAAAACGCCCCGACCAGGTTTTATTATCGTTCATAAAATTCATCCACTCAGTTGTCGCATTTAGAGAGTTTGTTGTAAAGATGCCTATTATACGCCAAATACAATCTTGGTTTGCACTTCCTGATTTACGGAATTTCGGTACCATCTCGCGTTTGATTTTGTCGAGCATATTGGGTCTGATGGCCTTTCCGTTGATCAGTCTCTCCAATGCGAGCTATATCGACCAGCTTTACCATAATGCGGCATGGGCGGCACCTACGTTGCTGGCGATTTTGATTAAAGGTTATCTGCTTGCCAACTCTTTGCCGCGTATTACCGAATCGAAATTCGCCGTATTGATCGTGCATATCAGCAATCTGATTATTTTTACGGTTGTGGATTATGTGGTGCTCGGCGAACGTATGTATTTTTGGCAGCATTTCTTTCTGTTTAATTTTTTTGCTTTGGGTTTTATGTACACCGAAGCTTCGCGCCGCCACAGTTTGGTTCCCTCGCTTTCGGAGGCGCGCCTGAGTGCGCTGACCGCGCGTATCCGCCCGCATTTTTTGTTTAACAGTTTGAATGCGGCCATCAGTTTGATCAGGTTGCGCCCTTATGATGCCGAAACGCTGCTGGAAAATCTGGCCAATTTGTTCCGCGCCCAATTGCGCGACGGCAGCCAAAACAGCACGTTAGGGCAGGAAATCGAATGGGCGCAGGAATACATTGCCATCGAGCAGATCCGTATGGGGCATACGCGCGTTCAGGTAATGTGGCAGCATCACGCGCCCGACGATGCGGAAACCCCCCATCTTTTGTTGCAGCCGCTGCTGGAAAATGCGGTATTCCACGGTATTGAATCAACCCACCGTCCGGGCTGTATTTCGGTGTTGACCACGCGCCAGAAGCATTGGATTTATATCCGCATCGAAAATCCTTATGTGCCGACCGAGAGTGAAGAAAACGCCAAACCGCATAAAGGCAATTCGATGGCTTTGCGTAATTTGAAAGAGCGTTTGGCATTGATGTACGACAACGATGCGGTGATTAAAAGCCGCCAGCTTGACGGCATTTTCCGTGTCGATATCCGCTTGCCCTACCGCAAGAAATCGTCTGATTTGAAAAAACTGTTCGGTTAGTTAATGGTTAATCATTGCCTGCATGTTTGATGCTGCAAAAGGTTCTCAGGCCGTCTGAAACTGTTTTTTCAGACGGCCTTTTTTTATGATTTGCCGGTTGCTTGGGTTTAGGGAAAACAGCAATACAATCATAGCCTTTAACATAGCTCGTTCATCAAATACGGCTATTGCCTCCGGATTCTTTTCAGCTTCAACTTAAGCTATAATAACGTGTTAGCACATTCATTTTGTTATTGTTCATGCAACTCACCGCTGTCGGTCTCAATCATCAAACCGCACCTCTCAGTATCCGCGAAAAGCTGGCTTTCACTGCCGAAAGCCTGCCCGAAGCGGTGCGCGCGTTGACTGCGGGCGGGGGCGCGCAGGAAGCCGTTATTCTCTCTACCTGCAACCGCACGGAGCTTTATTGTGTGGGCGATGAAGAATACATCGTAAAATGGCTTTCGGCTTATCACGGTATCAGTGCCGATGAAATCCGGCCTTATCTTTACACTTTGGATAACGACGAAACCATACGCCATGCTTTCCGTGTGGCCTGCGGTTTGGATTCTATGGTGTTGGGCGAGCCTCAAATTCTCGGCCAAATCAAAGATGCGGTGCGGGTGGCTCAAGAGCAGCATACTGTCGATACTTGGCTCAATGCGCTGTTTCAGAAAACATTTGCCGTTGCCAAAGAAGTGCGTACCGGCACGGCGGTGGGCGAAAATTCGGTTTCGATGGCGGCTGCTTCCGTGAAAATGGTCGAGCAGATTTTTCCCGATATTGCCGATTTGAACGTATTGTTTATCGGTGCGGGCGAGATGATTGAGTTGGTGGCCACTTATTTTGCCGCCAAAAGCCCGCGCCTGATTACGGTAGCCAACCGCACTTTGCCCCGTGCTCAGGAATTGTGCGAAAAACTCAGTGTCAATGCCGAGCCGCGCTTGTTATCCGAATTGCCGGAAATTTTGTATGAATACGATGTGATCGTGTCTTCTACGGCCAGCCAATTGCCGATTGTGGGTAAAGGCATGGTGGAGCGCGCGTTGAAGCAGCGTCAGAATATGCCTGTGTTTATGCTTGATTTGGCCGTGCCGCGTGATATCGAGGCCGAAGTAGGCGATTTGGGCGATGCTTATCTTTATACGGTGGACGATATTGCCAATATTGTGCAAACCGGCCAGCAGGCCCGCCGCCAAGCTGCGGAGGCTGCCGAGGCGATGGTCGATCAGAAAGTGGGCGAGTTTGTCGAGTGGCAAAAAGGCCGCCAGAATGTGCCGATGATCCGTGCTTTGCGCGACGAAGGCGAACGGGCGCGCCGTCAGGTTTTGGAAAATGCCATGAAGCAGCTGGCCAAAGGTACGCCGCCCGAAGAGGTGTTGGAAAGGTTGTCGGTGCAGTTGACCAACAAGCTGCTGCATTCGCCGTCGCGCACCTTGAATAAAGCCGGTTCGCAAAGCAGCGATTTGGTGGATGCCGTGGCGCAGATTTATGATTTGGAACATTTGAAGCAGGGCTGAATTGAGGCCGTCTGAAAAATATGATTAAAAAACCGATGCTCAGAAATAGCATCGGTTTTTTTATGTTTTAAATCTGTGAAACTGATTTAGAAAGTTTTTTGCTTTTAGTTGCGCTTGGGATCGTTCGGGCGCAGTTGCAGGGCGAGTTTGTCGAGAATGCCGTTAACGAATTTGTGCCCGTCGGTGCCGCCGAAGGTTTTGGTTACTTCGATGGCTTCGTTGATGATAACGGGGTAGGGGGTTTCGGGCATGGCATTCAGTTCGTGGCATGCCATCAGCAATACCGCACGCTCGATGGGGCTGAGTTCGTTTTCGTCGCGGTCGAGCAGGGGGCGGATTTGCTGCATATATTCGCGTTGCTTGGCTTGGGTACCGAAGAAGAGGGCGGAAAACAGTTCGTCGTCGGCTTTTTTGAAGTCGCTGCTTTCGCGGATGTTTTTGGCGGTTTCGGCAGCGGGTGCGCCGGTAAGGGCGGATTGGTAGAGTGCCTGAACGGTAAATTCGCGGGCGCGGCGGCGGGGAGTTTTCATGGTGAATCCTTATGGTCTAACTGTTCAGACGGCCTGCGGCGGGTGAGGCCGTCTGAAAACGGGCGGGCTTTATTCGTCTTCTTCAAATTCTTCAAAGTCGTCGATGGCCTGCTCGCTCCACAAGCGGTTGAGCAAGTTGGCGCACTCAACGGCCACAACGGCGGCATCGGTGGCTTTTTCTTCGATGCGCGCATGTGCCTGTTCATCGTTTTCGGTGGTGAGGATGGCGTTGGCAATCGGCATGTGGTAATCGAGGCCGACTCGGGTAATGGCGGCTCCCGATTCGTTCGCCACCAGCTCGAAGTGGTAGGTTTCGCCGCGGATAACCGCACCGATGGCAATCAGCGCGTCGTATTGCATGGATTGTGCCATCTCTTGCAGGATCAACGGCACTTCCAATGCGCCGGGAACGGTGGCAACGGTAATGTTGTCGGTATGCACGCCCAAGCTGATGAGTTTGTCGGTGCAGACTTTGAGCATTGCGCTGCCGATTTCGTTGCTGAAGCGGGCTTGTACGATACCGATGCGTAAGTTTGTGCCTTCGTGGTCAGGTTCGATGATGTTCATGATTCGGTTTCCATAGAGAGAAGTTAGAAAATAAAGGGTTTGCAAGCAGCGGCTTAATGTATGTGCCGTTGCGGGTGTTGTTGTGAGGCCGTCTGAAAACAGGTGTTGCGTAATCAGTCTTTCGGCTGCCAATCGCTCACGCTTTGGAACACGCCTTCTTCATCGGCTTCCCATGCGGAGCCGGCGGGAAGGTTGAGAAATTCGGATACGGCGGGGTGGTTTCGGGTAATCTCGCTGATGCTGTACACGCCGAAATTTTCGGGATCGGCGGTGTATTCGTCGGTTTCGTCGCCGCTGAAAAAACGCCAGCCGCTGTCTTGCTCGAACACCGGTTCTTCGCGGTACATAAAGCCGATGGGGCGGCCTTCTTCGCTCACGGTTTTGGCGGCAATACAGCGGCCTAGAGCGGTTGACAGGGCATTGGCAAAGGTATTCATGTTCAGACAGCCTGTGGAGAAGTAAGGGCAGGATTTTATCACGATTCCGCCGGTTTACGCATGGCGGTTTTCGGTGCGGGCGAGCCGAGGTAGATGGCAAACAGGGTAAGTGCCGCGCCGCTCCATTGCAACGCGCCGATAGGTTTGTCGAGCAGAAAATAATCAATCGCCAGCGCAGCCACAGGCTCGCTCAACAGCAGCAGGCCGGTTAGCGACAGCGGCAGCAGCGGTATCGAATAAGCAATCAAACCCCAAGCAAAACACTGCATTACCACCCCGTAAATCAAAACCAGCCCCGCATCGCGTAAGGTTGTCGGGAAAATATGATGCGTATCCAACAGCAAAACCGGCAGCAGCAAAGCCGCCATGCCGCCCAAGCTGACCAACAGCATCATCGGAAACAGCGGTGTCGGTTCGATGTGATGGGTTTTACGCACAAATACCATCGACAAAGCCAGCATTGCGCCCGAAACGATTCCGCTGGCAAAGCCCCAGCCCGCCGCTTCATTGCGGCCGAATTCCGGGCTGGCTATCAAAACCACGCCGGCCACTGCCATCAGAAGGCTCAAGAGTTGGATTTTCCCCAAACGCTCGCCGAAAAAGAAGAAACCGACGGCAGTGAGAAAGAAAATTTGCAGGCTGTTGAGCAAGGTAGAAATACCCGGCCCGACCGCATAAATGCTTTCGTGCCACAAGGCCAAATCCACCCCCAGAAACGCGCCCGCCAGCAGGGCGAAGCGCAAAGCCTTGCCGTTGCGGGGGAGCTTGTGGCCGAAAAAGCGCGAAAGCCCCCAAAACACAAATGCCGCAATGCACAACCGCCAAAAAGCAATGGCATAAGCGCCAACCGGCACTACTTTCACAATCAGGCTGCCCAGCCCGAAAATCACACAGCCCGTAATCAACAGCGGTGCGGCATGGCGGTTGGTTTGGGATGTGGTCATCATGGTCGGCAGGTAAAGTTTCAGACGGCCTGAATTGTAGGTCAGGCCGTCTGAAAAGAGAAGGAGCGGTAAAACAAATGCGTGAACACGCGGTTTTAGGCCTATCGCCCGAAAGCTTGCGAAGCGGTTTGTGTGAGGCAAAGCCCGCAATGCAAAGCACAAGCACGGCAAGATTAAACATTTTGCGCTTATTTCGTTGGCCCTTTGCAGCATTAACGCCGCAGATGCGGATGGTGGCCAAAAAATACCGCCGCAATGCTTTCCGATAACACGCCCTAACACAAGGCCGTTTCAAAATTGGCTTTTTTCAGACGGCCTTAATTTCAATTAACGCAAACTTGGTTATAATCCACGCTTCCTTATCCCGTTACTCAGGAATCAAAACAATGACGAAAACTTTCAAAATGAGCGCATTGGCAGTTACCGCTGCATTGGCGTTGGCAGCGTGCAAACAAAACACCGAAAACGCACCCGCCGCCTCCGGAGAAAAAGCCGCTTCGGCAGCCGCATCAAGCATCGGTTCGCCTACCCAGCAAGCCAGCTACGCCATGGGTATGGACATCGGCCGTTCGCTCAAACAAATGAAAGATCAGGGCACCGAAGTCGACCTGAAAGTGTTTAACGAAGCCCTGCAAACCGTGCTGGACGGCAAAGAGCCGAAAATGAGCGACCAGCAGGCTCAAGAAGTGATGATGGCGTTTCTGAATGAGCAGCAGCAAAAAGCACAGGCAAAAATGGAAGCCGACGCCAAAACCAATCTTGAAAAAGGCCAAGCCTTCCTGAAAGAAAATGCCGCCAAAGAAGGCGTGAAAACCACAGCATCCGGCCTGCAATATAAAGTGAAAACCGAAGGCACGGGCGCACAGCCGAAAGCCACCGATGTCGTAACCGTAGAATATGAAGGCCGTCTGATTGATGGAACTGTATTCGACAGCAGCAAGCAGCACGGCGACAAACCGGTTACCTTCCCCTTGAACCAAGTGATCAAAGGTTGGACGGAAGGTTTGCAGCTGATGAAAGAGGGTGCCGAATACACCTTGTTCGTGCCTGCCGAAATGGCATACGGCCCCAACAGCCCCAGCGAAAAAATCGGCCCGAACTCAGTTTTGGTATTCGATGTGAAGCTACTCAAAATCGAAAAAGAGGCCGCACCGGCCAAGCGATAATACGCAAACGCCCCATGCCGAGCCGTCTGAATATCTGTTTTCAGACGGCTTTTTTACACACCGCCGCACATCGGAAACGGCAATTTCCCTTGACCGTGCCGGTTAAAGCCTATACTATCCGCAACCTTGTCTTTTTGAAGCCATCGTCTTCAGCCAACTTCACATTATTCAAGCCCGCAGCAGCGGAGCTTTTCTGATTTGTTCGGCACAATCAAGAAACATCGGCCCGAATGCCGCCAAAACATGTTTTCTTTACCGTAGCCGGGCTGCTTGCAGGTTGTCGCCGATGTTAACCACAGGTTGAAAAATACCTGCGACAACCCTGCGTACGTCATTTCATGATCCGATTACGCCTTCTTTGCTTCAGGGCCGTCTGAAAAACTCAGGCGGAAAAAGTGTTGTTGTTCCGTTCAGGAAACCCATGTCTGTAAAATTCAGCGATTTAAATCTCGATAAAAACCTGTTATCCGCCTTAACCCAAGCCGGTTACGATTCGCCCACACCGATTCAGGCACAATCCATTCCCCACGCGCTCGACGGGCGCGACATCATGGCTTCGGCGCAAACCGGCTCGGGCAAAACCGCCGCCTTCCTTTTGCCGACGCTGCAACGCTTGGGCAAGCGCAGCGAAAAATCCGGCAAAGGCCCGCGCGCGCTGGTGCTGACGCCCACGCGCGAATTGGCTGCCCAAGTAGAAAAAAACGCACTCACCTACGCCCAAAACATGAAATGGTTCCGCACCGTCAGCATCGTCGGCGGGTCTTCTTTCGGCTACCAAATCAGAGCCTTAAGCAAACCGATTGACCTGATTGTGGCCACGCCCGGCCGTTTGATGGACTTGATGGACAGCGGTAAAGTCGATTTCAACCGCCTCGAAGTGCTGATTTTGGACGAAGCCGACCGCATGCTCGATATGGGCTTTATCGACGATATCGAAACCATTGTTGCCGCCACCCCCGAAGACCGCCAAACCCTGCTGTTCTCGGCCACTTGGGACGGCGCAGTCGGCAAGCTGGCGCGCAAACTCACCAAAAAACCCGAAGTGGTTGAAGTGGAGCGCGTGGATGACCAAGGCAAAATCGAAGAGCAGCTTCTGTATTGCGACGATATGCGCCACAAAAACCGCCTGCTCGACCACATTTTGCGCGACGCCAACATTAATCAGTGCGTGATTTTCACATCCACCAAAGCCATGACCGAGCAACTGGCCGATGATTTGTATGAAAAAGGCTTTGCCGCCAACTGCCTGCACGGCGATATGCCGCAAGGCTGGCGTAACCGCACTTTGATGGATTTACGCAAAGGACGCTGCAAAATTCTGGTGGCCACCGACGTTGCCGCCCGCGGTATCGACGTGCCCACCATCACCCATGTGATCAACTACGACCTGCCCAAACAGGCTGAAGATTATGTACACCGTATCGGCCGAACCGGCCGTGCGGGCCGTACCGGTTTGGCCATTTCTTTTGCCGAGGTTAACGAATACGTTAAAGTACACAAAATCGAAAAATACATTAACCGCAAGCTGCCCGAAATGACCATCGAGGGCATGGAGCCTACCCGCAAACGCGCATCTAAAGCGGCCAAGCCGAAAGGTAAGGGTGGTTGGGGCGACCGTAAGTTCGGCGATAAAAAATTCGGCGACAAAAAATTTGGCGATAAGAAACCGGGTGCCAAAAAATTCTCCGGCAAGAAACCCGGTGTGAAGCCCAAGAGCGAAGGTTTCGGCGGCAAGAAAAAACCATCGGGCGGATTCGCCAAAAAATAAAACAGGTTTCCAGCCTGATGATACTTAAACACACACGCAATAAAATGCCCGCATTCGGAAAACTGCCTGCAAGCACGATTTCTGATGCGGGATTTTTTTATCTGTATGTTATTCAGAATTTCAGACGGCCTGAGACCTTTGCAACATCTCCATCTGCGGCGCATTTCTGCGTTATGTGCTGCCCGCTTGCTTAGCCTATCTATATGATATGTCTGCACTCGCTGTGCTGCTGCGCCTTGAACGGCATCCACATCAGAGGTTTTGCAAAGGTCTCGGCCTGATTCGGCAAAACGTCGTTTCAGCGGTAAAGCGAAACAATGGTTTCCGCCGCTTTTACGCAGGTATCTACATCGGCCACCAATGCAATGCGCACATAACCTGTGCCCGGGTTGCCGTTGTCGGTATCGCGTGCGAGAAAGCGGCCGGGCAGCACTTGAATCGCTGCTTCCTGCCAGAGTTTGCGCGCAAACGCCAAATCGTCGCCGTCCGGCACTTTCAGCCAAATATAAAACGAGGCTTCGGGCAGGCGTACGTCGAATACCTGCCGTAACACAGGCAGCACTTTGTCGAACTTTTCCTGATACAGACGGCGGTTTTCGGCAACATGGGCTTCGTCGTTCCAAGCGGCAATGCTGGCGCGCTGAACGGGAATGCTCATGGCGCTGCCGTGATAAGTGCGGTATAGCAGGAAAGCTTTGAGAATCTCTGCGTCGCCCGCTACAAAGCCCGAACGCATCCCCGGCACGTTGGAGCGTTTCGACAGGCTGGTAAACATCACGATGCCTTTGTTGCTTCTGCCCAGCTGCTGTGCCGCTTGCAGGCCGCCCAACGGTTTTTTGCCGTCGAAATAAATTTCCGAATAACATTCGTCGGAGGCAATCACAAAGCCGTAACGGTCTTGCAAATCAAACAGTTTTTGCCAGTCTTCCAACTGCATTACACTACCGCTGGGGTTGTCGGGCGAGCAGACAAACACGATGCGGGTGCGTTGCCAAATGGATTCGGGCACTTCCGACCAGTCGGGCAGAAAGCGCGGCGCACGGCTGTTGGCAAAATAGATTTCGCCGCCGCCGAGCAGGGCTGCCCCTTCGTATATCTGATAAAAAGGATTGGGGCTGACCACCACGGGTTTGAGGCCGTCTGAAACGGGATTCAGCACGGTTTGGGTGAAGGAAAACAAGGCTTCGCGGCTGCCGAGCACGGGCAGGATTTCGGTTTCGGGGTTGAGCTTCAAGCCGTCGTAGCGGCGGAACACCCAATCGGCGCAAGCTTGGCGGAGTTCGGGCAAGCCGGCAGACAGCGGATATTTTTCCAATTCGGGCAAAGCGGCGGTTAATGCGTCGGTAACGACTTTGGGCGCAGGGTGTTTGGGCTCGCCGATATGCAGGGGAACAGGTTGCAGGCCGTGCGGGGCGTCGATTCCGTTCATGGCTTCGCGCAGGCGGGCGAAAGGATAAGGTTTGAGGAGGTCGAGCAATGGATTCATGGTGCGGAAGAGTTCGGCTGGATTGGTTAAATAAGGTCAAAGAACGCGTATCTTAGCATTATTCCGCTTCTTTCGGCGGCGCATATTTCGGGCATATCATGATTCTGATATGATGCGGCAAACTAAAAAATCCGAAACCTCAGTTAAGTTTACCCGAAGGTTTCGGGCCGTCTGAAAAGGATGATTCCACTATGAATATTGCCATCGTAGATTACGGCATGGGTAATCTGCATTCCGTGCTCAAATCCGTGCAGGCCGCGCAAAAACTTGCCGGAGTTGATGCCGAAATCAAACTCACCGACCGCCCCGAAGAAGTATTTGCCGCCGATAAAATCATTTTTCCGGGGCAGGGGGCTATGCCGGACTGCATGGGCGCGTTGCAAAAAAGCGGACTTGGCGAAGCCGTTTCAGACGGCCTCAAAAACAAACCGTTTTTCGGCATCTGCGTGGGCGCACAGCTTTTGTTCGAGCACAGCGAAGAGGGCGATACCGCCGGTTTAGGTTGGTTTAAAGGCGAGGTCAAACGCTTTGCCGCCAATCTTCACGACGGAGAGGGCTGCAAGCTGAAAGTGCCGCATATGGGTTGGAATACCGTACACCAAACGCAGGCGCACCCGCTGTTTCAAGATATTGCCCAAGACACCCGTTTTTATTTTGTGCACAGCTACTATTTTGCGCCCGCCGATAACGACATCATACTCGGCACCAGCAGCTACCCTAACGAATTTGCGTGTATCGTCGGCAAAGACAATGTATTCGCCACCCAATTCCACACCGAAAAAAGCCATGACGGCGGCTTACTGCTCTTGCGTAATTTTTTACGCTGGAACGGATAAGTTGTGTAAAATAAATGCTGAAAATTTTGCAAAACCGCCGTCTGCGGCGCATTTCCGTACCAGAAGTTGCCAACCTATTTATTTGATTGAACGGCATCCGCAGCTGCGGAGCAAAGTTTTATGCTGTGATTCCGGCTTTCAGACGGCCTTTATTTCTTGATGCCGTCTGAAACTTTACTTTAAAACAAAATAAATCAATATGTTACTGATTCCTGCCATAGATTTGAAAGAAGGCCGCTGCGTGCGCCTGAAACAGGGCTTGATGGATCAAGCCACCGTGTTTTCCGACAACCCCGCCGAAACCGCCGTGCATTGGCTGAAACAAGGCGCGCGCCGCCTGCATTTGGTGGATTTGGACGGCGCATTCGCAGGCAAGCCGAAAAACCTCGATGCGATTGCGGCGATTTTGCAGGAAGTGTCTAAAGACATCCCCGTTCAGCTCGGCGGCGGCATCCGCAATTTGGAAACCATTGAAAAATATCTGGCTTTAGGTTTGACCGATGTGATTATCGGCACGGCCGCAGTCAAAAATCCCGAATTTGTGCGCGAAGCCTGCAAAGAATTTGCCGGCCACATTATCGTTGGCTTGGATGCCAAAGACGGGATGGTGGCCATCGACGGCTGGGCAACCGTAACCGACCATCACGTTATCGATTTGAGCAAACGGTTTGAAGACGACGGCGTGAACGGCATCATCTATACCGATATCGGCCGCGACGGCATGATGAGCGGTGTCAACATCGAAGCCACCGTTAAGCTGGCCGAAGCCGTGAATATTCCCGTTATCGCTTCAGGCGGCCTGACCGATTTAAACGACATCCGCGCCTTGTGTGCGGTAGCAAAAAGCGGTGTGGCGGGTGCGATTACCGGCCGGGCGATTTACGAAGGCAGCATCGATTTTGCCGAAGCGCAGCAGTTGGCCGATTCGTTGGCATAACGCTTACATAAAAATAATATGCTCGGGCCGTCTGAAAGGGTTTGCAGCGCAGCCCGGTTTGTCTGCCCGAACACACTATTCATCAAATTTCGTCTTACTTATTGAATTTATAAGGTAAAAATATGTTTCAGGCTTTTTTGCTCGGTTTTTGGGCAATATGGTCTTATGATCGCGATGTTCACGCCATCAGCGAAAGTTTGACTTTCATGATTATTGCCGTGCTGATCAGCATGGGTGTGAATTTTGCCATGCCGATGATTAACGGGGAATGGGCGCTGATTATGGCCATTTTGTGGATGTATGTAGCCGGCGTATTAACGGTGGTTAACCGTTATTCCAACAGCTTTGTAACCACTATGCTGATTGCTTGTATTTCTGCTGTGGGCTTTTATCAGCTCTCCGAACGGTTGCCCGGCTGGGTGGCTTCGTGGATAGTATAAACGGCAGGCTGCTTGGTGCAGCCTGAATTTATTTTACGGATTTGTTTTTCAGGAATGATTCATGGCATTAGCAAAACGCATTATCCCCTGTTTGGACGTGGACAACGGCCGCGTTGTCAAAGGTGTCAACTTCGTCGGCCTGCGCGATGCCGGCAATCCGGTTGACGTAGCCAAACGCTATAACGACGAAGGTGCCGACGAGCTGACCTTTCTCGACATCACCGCTTCTTCCGACAACCGCGACACCATTCTGCATGTGATTGAAGAAGTCGCCTCGCAAGTGTTTATACCGCTCACCGTCGGCGGCGGCGTGCGCTCCGTAGCCGATGTGCGCCGCCTGCTCAACGCGGGTGCCGACAAAGCCAGCATCAACACCGCCGCCGTAACCAATCCCGATTTGGTGAACGAAGCCAGCGGCTTTTTCGGCTCGCAAGCGATTGTGGTGGCGATTGATGCCAAAGCCGTCAACCCCGAAAACACCCGCTGGGAAGTGTTTACCCACGGCGGACGCAAAGCCACCGGCATTGATGCGGTCGAATGGGCGAAAAACATGCAGGCGCGCGGAGCGGGCGAGATTCTGCTCACCAGTATGGACAGGGACGGCACCAAAATCGGCTTTAACCTGCCGCTTACCCGCGCCATCAGCGAAGCGGTGGATATTCCCGTTATCGCCTCCGGCGGCGTGGGCAACGTGCAGCATCTGATTGAGGGCGTAAAAGAAGGCAAGGCCGATGCCGTGCTGGCCGCCAGCATTTTCCACTTCGGCGAAGTGAGCATACGCGAAGCCAAAGAAGCCATGCGTGCGGCGGGTATCGAAATGCGTTTGTAATATTCACTTTCAGACGGCCTTTCAACCGTTGAGGCCGTCTGAAAAGAAAGAAACCGATATGAAAAAGTTCATTCCAATTGTATTGATGTCTGTCCTGCTGGCCGCGTGCGGCGGCGGTGGGGATACCGATAAAATCGGCGAAGCCAGCACCGTGTTCAACATGCTCGGCAAAAACGACCGTATTGAAATCCATGCGTTCGACGACCCGCAGATTCAAGGCGTTACCTGCTATATTTCCTACGCCAAAAAAGGCGGCCTGAAAGAAACAGTGAACTTGGAAGAAGATGCTTCCGACGCTTCCGTATCCTGCGTGCAGACCGCGCCGCAAATCAGCTTTAACGAGGCCGAAATCGCCAAGCCGCAGAAAATTTTCAAAAAAGGCTCCAGCTTTATTTTCAAAACCCTACAAGTGATGCGCTATTACGACCCCGCGCGCAAAGTGTTTTCATACATGGTGTACAGCGACAAAGTGATTCAAGGTTCGCCGAAAAACTCGATGGACGCTTTTTCCTGCTACACCGGCGCACCGCTGGACGCTGCCAAAGTGAGCGTGCAGCCCAACCAGCAGATTCACGGCTCGTGCATCGTTACGCTTGCTCAGAAATAAACAGCAAATAAACTTTAAAAGAGTACGTTCGTCATGCTCGGGCTGGACCCGAGCATCTTTGATAAGATTACTGGAATCGAAGATACTCGGGTCAAGCCCGAGTATGCGAGTGTGACGGAGCTATGAAAAAGTTTATTTTATAAACTTCAGGCCGTCTGAAAGCCGTAGGCTTCTACCAAGCTACAAACAGATCGGAGCAGCATGGATTTAACCCTTTGGCATTATGCGGCGATTGCCGTGCTGGGCATTTTGGCCAGCATCATCAATATTTTGGCGGGCGGAGGTTCCAATCTGATTCTGCCGCTGTTGATGGCTTTCGGCGTGCCGCCCGATATTGCCAACGCCAGCAACCGCGTCGGCATTTTTTTCCAGTCGCTCACCGGCATCAGAGGGTTTAGAAACGCCGGTGCGTTGCCTACACACGATTTGCGCGGCATTTTGCTGCCGATGGTATTCGGCGGTTTGGTCGGCTCCGTGCTGGCTTCGGTATTGCCCAATCAGATTCTGAAACCCGCTTTGCTCGTCTGCATTCTCGGTGTGGCCACGCTCACTTTTCTCAAACCGCAGCTTTTATTGCCGCCGCAAAACGTGCAGGAACGCAAAGTGTCCGACACGCGCGGGGCGGCGGTTTTGCTGTTTGCCGTCGGTATTTACGGCGGTTTTGTGCAGGCCAGCACCGCGTTTATTCTGCTGCCCGTACTGGCGGGCGTGCTGCAATACAACCTGCTGCGCGCCAATGCCTTAAAACTGGTGTGCACGCTGGCGTTTACCGTCGTGGCTTTGGCCGTGTTTATCGTGCAGGGGCAGATTTGGTGGGATGTCGGCCTCGTGCTGGCGGCCGGCAATATACTCGGTTCGATGATCGGTGTGAAAATTGCGTTGAAACTCTCGCCCAACACCTTGCGTACGATTTTGTTTGTGATGACGGTTGTGGCCGTAGCCGCGGCGTTTTTGAAGTAGAAGAGGCCGTCTGAAAACACAGATTTCAAAAGGTAAATTCATGAACATGCCTGCAAAATCCTACCGCTTCATTCTGCTTGCCTTAGCCTTATTTCAGACGGCCTGCACGCTCGAAAGCAGCAGCCAGCCCAAAGCCGAACGCGAAGTTTTATCCGCAGTTGCCGCCAAAGATTCGGCTTCTTGGGTCGGCATCTATCGCGGCGAACTGCCTTGCGCCGACTGCGATTACATCGAAGCCACCATCGTTTTGCGCGACAATCTGCATTACAGCTTAACTACCCGACACGTCGGCAGAGTGGCCGGCGTATTGCCGTCTGAAAAACGCGGCACCTTCCATTGGCGCGACGACGGCCTGCTGCAATTGGATGCCGCGGGCGACAATATGGTGTTTTTCGCCCACGAAAAAGGCCTGCAAATGCGCGGCAACGACGGTAAAGCTTATCCCAACAGCAAAGGAAAAATCTGCGGTTTGGCGAAAACCGGCAGTTTTGTGCCCGGGCAGTGAGCGGTTTTCAGACAGGCATTCTTGCGATGGCCTGCTCTGCTGTACAACAAGGAGAAACCATGCAGTTTGAGGAATACAGAAAATATGATGCCGTCGGCTTGGCAGAGTTGATCCGCAAAGGCGAAGTATCTGCCGATGAAGTGCTTCAGACGGCCTTAAACCGTTTAGACGCGGTAAATCCCAAGCTCAATTTATTGGCCCATGATTTGCGCGAACGGGCTTTTTCATGGCAGAGGCCGTCTGAAAATCCCCATGCGCCTTTGGTTGGCGTGCCGTTTCTATTGAAAGATTTAATCGCCGATTGGGAAGGCACGCCCACATGGTCGGGTTCGCGCATGATGAAAAATTATGTAGCCAAACAAAACAGCGCTTTAACTCAGGCTTATCTAAATGCGGGGTTGCGCATTTTCGGTAAAACCACCACGCCGGAATGGGGCGCGTATCCTGTTACTGAAACAGAAATCTATGGCATTACCCGCAATCCGTGGAACTTAAGCTATACACCGGGCGGCAGCAGCGGCGGTTCGGCGGCAGCCGTTGCCGCAGGTGTTGTGCCGGCAGCGCATGGCGGCGACGGCGGCGGTTCGATACGTGTGCCCGCCCATAATTGCGGCATCTTCGGCTTGAAACCGAGCCGTGGCCGCAGCAGCTTTGAACCGTTACAAAGCGAAGCATGGCAAGGCTTGGTCAACGAACATGTGCTGACCCGCAGCGTGCGCGACAGCGCCCTGTTTCTCGATATTGCAGCTCAAACCCAAACACACGCCCTGTATGCCTGCCCCCGACCTGCCGAATCGTTTTCAGACGGCCTCAAACACGACACAGGCCGTCTGAAAATCGCTTTTTGGCGGAAGCCGTGGTTTGGCGGAGAAAATGATGCAGACACGCAAGCGGCATTTGGCCACAGTCTGAAATTGTTGTCAGATGCAGGGCATGATTTAGAAGAAGCCTCTCCCGATTTTTCCTCGCCTAAAATACTCAACCGTGCAGCAAGGGTCTTGGTGATGGGTGAAACAGCCAAACTGCTTTATCTTCATCAACAGGCAACGGGGCAAAAACTGCATCACAGCCAGTTGGAACCGACAACTTGGGCGTTGATTTCACAAGGACAGCAAATCAGTGCAGGCGAAATGGCGTGGGCGCGTGACGTGATGCTGACACAGGGGCGCGCCGCCGAAGCGTTTTTTACACGCTACGATGTCTTAATGACACCGATTTGCCCGCGTACCACACCGAAAATCGGCGAACTCATGCCGTCTGAAACCGAGCAAAAGATCATTCGTTTGCTGTTCGGCACGTTGAAATTAGGCTGGCTGATGAAACAAAACCCCTTGATTGAAAAAGAAGCCGAGCGCACGTTGCAATACATTGGCTACGCCGCACCATTTAATATGAGCGGCAATCCCGCCATGAGTGTGCCGCTGTTTTGGCACAACGGGCTGCCGATAGGTACACAGTTTGCCGCAGCACACGGGCGGGAAGATTTACTGCTGCGTTTGGCGGCGCAATTAGAACAGATTCAACCGTGGGCAGAGAAACAACCACCGATAGATATAAGATAAAATCATCAACCTTAAAAATATCGTACAAGAAAGCCGGTATAAAAGGCCGTCTGAAAAAGGAGTCAACAAACATGCCGAACCCACTGCTGGATGCCGTTAAATTCGATGAAAAAGGCTTGGTCTGCGCCATCGCACAAGACGCGAAAACCCTGCGCGTGCTGATGGTGGCTTGGATGAACGCCGAAGCGCTGCAAAAAACCGCCGAAACGGGTTATGCCCACTATTACAGCCGTTCGCGCCAAAAGCAATGGATGAAAGGCGAAGAGTCGGGGCATACGCAAAAAGTGCACGAGCTGCGTTTGGATTGCGACGGCGATGCGGTGATTATGCTGATAGACCAAGCCGGCGGCATTGCTTGCCATACCGGCCGCGAAAGCTGCTTCTACCGCGTGTGGCGCGATGGCGAATGGCATATTGTAGATGCGGTATTGAAAGACGAAAAAGAGATTTACGGGCATACGCACGGTTGATAGAGGCCGTCTGAAAGCCGTAGGCTTCTGAGAAGCCAAAACGGGCTTTACTCGCTTCATTAAAATCGCTTAACGGGTTTTTCTAAAATATATTTTGAATACAACACGGAAAAAATGAAAAAACATCTGTGCATTTTATGGGTAATGATGGCAGCGGGCGTAAGCACGAAAGCGTTTGCCGAACCTGCCGCATTAACAACGCCTTTGACTTTTAACGAGATTAAAAAGGCTGATACAAACCCGCATTCGGGCTGGATACCTGTGCCGATGCTTCACTATCCTGAAGAAGCGGAAATGAAAGGCTGGGAAGGCGATGTGGTCGTTTCCGTTCTGGTTGCGCCCGATGCGAGTATTCAAAACGTAGAGGTAATCCAATCAAGCGGATATAAAGTATTGGATGAAGCGGCTAAAAAAACAATAGCGCAAGCCACATTCAAGCCGCACGGGTGGACAGCGTTCCGTATTCCCTTGCGCTTCCGTTTGGACGGGGGCAAACGGCAATGTGCAAAAAGCATCTGCTGAGCAGGAAAAAGAAGCGCATATAGAGCAGTTTTTATTGGTCTCGGTAAACAATAAAGTCTATAAAATCAAATTGATTAACCCTAATGAAATTCATAATAGGGATAATGAGACGCCAAAATAAGCGTGGAAAGTAAAGTTTGCCGACACGAAACAACGGATAAGATATACAGCCAGATAAGCTTTTGTTCCGATAAATAAAAACTTCCCGCGGCGGATTATCTGTCTTTATTGAGGCCGTCTGAAAAGTCGGCTTAATTGGCGGGTAAGGTAACGATAGTGCGTATCCGTCCAATCGAGCATGGGCGCCACAGAAAAGAGAATCACCAAAGGGTCAACAATGAAAAAGCATAATGATATTTTTGCCGTATTGCTCGCTGCTTTTTGTGGGGGAACTGCGGTTGCCGCACCGATGGCTCCTTCAAAAACGCTGCCTGCAACGTCGTCGGCGGAAATGCCGATTAAGAAAACCGGGCAAATCCCCCGTCCTGTTTATCCCGTTATGTCTGTTGAAAAAGGCGAAGAAGGAAAAGTGGTGCTGTCTATACTGGTAGCGCCGGGAGGCCGTGTCACCGAAGTAAAGTTAATTGAATCCAGCGGATATGAAAGGTTGGACAAAGCGGCAATCCACGCGGCATGGAAAAGTAAATTCGACACACAGGAATGGACTGATTTTAGAACCATAGTGAGATTCGATTTAGACAACGATCTGAAAGAAAATGCTATCCAAAAAGAACAGCCGCAGTCATCGGAGCAGGCAGGCTCAACATAAACGGCAGCCGAAGCGTTGAGTAAAGCCGAGGCCGTCTGAAAATCTGAACTGTCCCCCAATCTTTGCGCCAAACCAAGCTTTTCCAACAAGCGGTATGGGGTTTTTAAGGTTGAAACCCCGTTCAAATAAGCGCAAAATGTGGGCAATTTTTGCCGTGCCTTTTCAGACGGCCTGTTGATAACGAGAAAGAATCATGAGCGATACACTCCACCCCGAAACGCTGGCGATACGCGGTGCGAAAAGCCAAACCGAATATAACGAGCACAATCAGGCGCTGTTTTTAACCAGCAGCTTTATGTTTGACGATGCCGCGCAAGGTGCAGCCTTGTTTGCAAAAGAAATCGAAGGTTACACTTACTCGCGCACGGCCAATCCTACCGTGGCGGCGTTTGAAAAACGGGTGGCCTGTTTGGAAGCGGGCGAGAGCGGTGTGGCAACCTCTACGGGCATGTCGGCGATTCAGGCGGCCATGCTGACGTTTTTGAAAACGGGCGACCATCTGATTGCCAGCCGCAGCCTGTTCGGCACTACGGCGGGGTTTATCAACGGTATCGTGTCGAAATTCGGTATCGAAATCACGCTGGTGTCGCAAACCGATGTGTCCGAATGGCGGGCGGCGGTGAAAGAAAACACCAAGATGCTGTTTTTGGAAACGCCTTCCAATCCTTTGAACGAAATCGCCGATATCGAAGCATTGGCCGCCGTGGCGCATGATACGGGCGCGCTTTTGGTGGTGGACAACAGTTTTTGTACGCCGGCTATTCAGCAGCCTTTGAAATTCGGTGCGGATTTGTCGGTGCAGTCGGCAACCAAAGGTATCGATGGTCAGGGCAGGGTGTTGGGCGGTGTGATTTGCGGCAAAACCGCTTTGATTAAAGAAATCGCGATGTACAGCAATTCGGCAGGTTTGGCTTTGTCACCGTTTAGTGCGTGGGTGCTGCTCAGCGGAGTGGAAACGCTGTTTGTGCGCATGGAAAAGCAGGCGGCCAATGCTTTGCAGATTGCCCGATGGCTGCGCGGTCAGGCCAAAGTGAAAGCCGTTTATTATGCCGGTTTGGATGATCACCCGCAGGCAGAGTTGATGCAAAAGCAGCAGGTTTCCGGCGGCATCGTGGTGGCTTTCGAGGTGGAAGGCGGCCAAGAAGCGGCGTGGAAAGTGATTGATTCGGTAAACATTTTCTCGAAAACCGCCAATCTCGGCGATGTGCGCTCCACCATTACGCACCCGTGGACGACCACCCACGGCAGAATGGCACCGGAAGCGAAACAGCAGGCAGGTATTGAAGCGGGTTTGCTGCGCTTGTCGGTAGGTTTGGAAAACGTGCAGGACTTGATTGCCGATTTGCAGCAGGCTCTGGCATAAGTTTCATGCGGCCTCTTGCTGTTTTATACAGAGGCCGTCTGAAAGAAAACAGTTGAGGAGTAGGAATATGGATGAGGCAGTATTTGCCGATTGGGCATTGAAAATCTGCTTAACCGTGCTGATTGTGTTTTTGGGCTTTATCGTGTGGAATCTCGGTAAAGAATCGAAAGCAGGCAAATTCGGCATGTTTGTTTTGTTTTTGGTGTTGGGGCTGGGCGTGTTCGGCTTTATCTTCAAAAACGTATTGATCGAATTTTTCGTATTGTCGAAATAAATATCAAGGCAGGCCGTCTGAACAGTTTTGCATGATTTCAGACGGCCTCTCCGTGTTTAAGCTGTATTTCCCGAAAGAAAACCGATGACTTCTCTTGTTTGGCAGGCAGGGCGTTTTACTATTGATTTAAGTGCGCCGAAAATAATGGGCATTGTGAACCTCACGCCCGATTCGTTTTCAGACGGCGGCGTCTATTCGCAAACCGTTCAAACGGCCTTGAAACACGCCGGGCAGCTGCTGAAAGAAGGCGCGGATATACTGGATATCGGCGGAGAATCCACCCGCCCGGGTTCGGATTATGTGCCGCCCGAAGAAGAATGGGCGAGGGTGTCGCCGGTGTTGAAAGAGTTGGCAACGTGGGGCGTGCCGGTTAGCTTGGACACACGCCGCACTGTGGTGATGAAGCAGGCTTTGGAGCAGGGCGGTGTGGATATCATCAACGATGTGTCGGCATTAAGCGATGAAGGTGCAGCAGATTTATTGGCGCAGCAGGCGCAAACCGGCATCTGCCTGATACACATGCAGGGTATGCCTGAAACCATGCAGGAAAATCCGCAATATCAAGATGTTGTGCGGGAAGTGGCCGATTATTTGAATGAGCGGACGGCAGCGTGTGTGCAGGCGGGTATCGCGAAAAACCGCATCGTGCTCGACCCCGGCTTCGGCTTCGGAAAAACCTTGCAACACAATATCTTATTGATGCGGCATTTAAACGAATTGGCCAAACAGTCCGGCCTGCCGCTGTTAATCGGCGTTTCGCGCAAACGCATGATCGGTGCGCTCACCGGCGAAGAAAACGCGGCCGAACGCGTGCACGGCAGCGTGGCGGCGGCATTGGCTGCCGTTGCCCGCGGCGCGCAAATAGTGCGCGTGCACGATGTCAAAGCCACGGCCGATGCTTTGAAAGTGTGGAATGCGTTGGGAATAAACGCAAATTAAATACCGCGCTTACCGATGCCGTCTGAAACTTTCAGACGGCATCGTTTATTGTGCCGAATACCAACCGAAAAACCTTGTAAACCGCTGGATACCGCTGCTGGGCTGCTTTACAATACGGGTTCAAGTCTGAACGGAGTGTTTTTATATGGTAAAAAAATATTTTGGAACCGATGGTGTGCGCGGCGAAGTAGGCCAGTTTCCGATTACGCCCGATTTTGTATTGAAACTCGGTTATGCGGCCGGACAGGTGCTGGTGCAGCACGACAGCGGCCAAAAGCCGACCGTGATCATCGGTAAAGACACCCGTATTTCCGGCTATATGCTCGAAGCCGCTCTGGTGGCAGGTTTTACCGCCGCAGGCGTTAACGTGATTCAAACCGGCCCGCTGCCGACGCCCGGCATCGCCTATCTTACCCGTGCGTTGCGCCTTTCCGCCGGCGTGATGATTTCCGCTTCGCACAACGTTTATTCCGACAACGGCATCAAGTTTTTTGCCGAAGGCGGCGTGAAGTTGAGCGACGAAATCGAGTTGGAAATCGAAGCCAAGCTGGACGAAGAAATCAAAACCCGCCCGTCCGACCGTTTGGGCAGGGCGCGCCGTGTCAGCGGTGCCGACGACCGCTATATCGAATTCTGCAAATCCACTTTCCCCGCCAATTACGACCTGCGCGGCTTGAAACTCGTCGTCGATACCGCCAACGGAGCGGGCTATCATGTGGCACCGAAAGTGTTTCACGAACTGGGCGCACATGTAGTGGCCATCAGCGACGAACCGAACGGCTACAACATCAACGAAAAATGCGGTGCCACCCATCCGAAAGCTTTGCAGGCCGCCGTGCTGCAAAACGAAGCCGATTACGGCATTTCGCTCGACGGCGACGGCGACCGCCTGATTATGGTTGACCGCCACGGCAAAGTGTACGACGGCGACAGCTTGATTTATGTGATTGCCAAAGCCCGTGCCGCAGAAGGTTCGGCCATCGGCGGCGTAGTCGGCACGGTAATGACCAATATGGCGATGGAATTGGCTTTGCAAGAACAGGGCGTGGCCTTTTGCCGTGCCAAAGTCGGCGACCGCTATGTGCTAGAGCAGTTGCAGCAGCGCGGTTGGCTGATTGGCGGCGAAGCCAGCGGCCATATTTTGTGCATGGACAAGCACAACACCGGCGACGGCATTATTTCCGCCCTGCAAGTGCTGGCCGCCCTGCGCACGCTGAATCAGGATTTGGCTACCGTTTGCGCCGACTGGCAGGCTTTCCCGCAAACCATGATCAATGTGCGCATTCAAAAAGGCCAAGATTGGCAGGGCGCATCGAAAGATGTGTTGGCCGAAGTGGAAAAAGAGTTGGAAGGCAAAGGCCGCGTCGTGCTGCGCGCTTCCGGCACCGAGCCTGTGGTGCGCGTGATGGTAGAAGCACGTCAGGCCGATTGGGCGAAGAAAGGTGCGGAACGGATTGCCGAGGCGATTCAAAACGCTTCCGACGCCGCTCAAACCAAGAAATGACAGGCATCTGTCGGACAGTATGTTCAGACGGCCTTCATACAGCTGTGAAGCCGGATTGCAAGGCAAAGGCTATGCCGCAGCCCAACCGGCTTTATACCTATCTTTGAGCATAGTTTTTGCGGCTTTATCAACTTAAGCGATATTTCACAATCAAACCAATAAGGGACAAGCGTTATGCTTGCTATTTTAGAAGCTTTCTTCATTCAATACGGTTATGCCGCAGTATTTTTGGTGCTGTTGGCATGCGGATTCGGTGTGCCGATTCCCGAAGACGTTACGCTGGTGGCAGGCGGCGTGATTTCGGGTTTGGGCTACACCAACGTGCATATTATGGTTGTTGTAGGCATGCTCGGCGTGTTGGTGGGCGACGGCCTGATGTTCGCCGCCGGACGGGTGTTCGGCCATAAAATATTGAAAGTACGCCTGATTGCCCGCGTGATGACGCCGCAACGCTACGCACAAGTTCAGGAAAAATTCGATAAATACGGCAACCGCGTGCTGTTTGCGGCACGTTTCCTGCCCGGCTTGCGTACGCCCATTTTCATCACCGCCGGTATCAGCCGCAAAGTATCGTATATGCGCTTTTTGATGATGGACGGCCTTGCCGCCCTGATTTCGGTGCCGGTGTGGGTGTATCTGGGTTCTTACGGTGCGGAAAACCGTACATGGCTGATGGAAAAAATCCATCAGTTCCAATACGGCTTGTTTATCGTAATCGGCATCGGTGCGGCGGTGCTGCTGTATTTCTTTTGGAAAAAACGCCAACGCCAACGTTTTTTCCGCCAGCACATCCGCGAGCTGCGTTTAAAACGCAAAGAGCGTCAAGCCGCAGCCAAAGCCAACCATACGGCGGATTAAGCAAGGTTGCTCTCCGGCAAAAGGCTTTCAGGCCGTCTGAAAGCCTTTGGTTTATTGATTCAGACGGCCTTTAAGCAATAAAGTATGAAAGACAGACATGAGCGGTAAAATTTACGGCGACGGTGCATTCCGTCGCGAATCACTCAAAGGTTCAACCATTGAAAACACTTATTCCGGCGCATTGTCGTTTATGCGCCGCCGCTACACGCGCGATTTGAGCGAGGCCGATGTAGTGGTTTCGGGCGTGCCGCTGGATTTGGCCACGACTTTCCGCCCGGGTGCGCGTTTAGGGCCTGCGGCTATCCGTGCCGCCAGCGTGCAGTTGGCCGAATTGAACCTGTTTCCGTGGGGCTTCGACCCGTTTGACGATTTGGCCGTAATCGATTACGGCGACTGCTGGTTTGATGCGCATCAGCCGTGGACAATTCGTGAAACCATCGTTCAACACGCGCGCGACATCATCAACAACAGCAACGCCAAAATGCTCACTTTCGGCGGCGACCATTTCATCACTTATCCGCTGTTGCAGGCACATGCCGAAAAATACGGCAAACCTTTGAGCCTGCTGCATTTCGATGCCCATTGCGACACTTGGCCGGACGATGCGCCCGAATCTTTGAACCACGGCACCATGTTTTACAAAGCCATCAAAGAAGGGTTGATCGAGCCGAAAACTTCGGCCCAAGTCGGCATCCGCACTTGGAACAGCGATTTTATGGGCATGAATATGCTGTTCGCGCCGTGGATTAATGAAAACGGCGTTGAGGCGACGGTAAAACGCATTTACGAGATTATCGGCGACAACCCCGTTTACATCACGTTCGATATCGACTGCCTCGACCCTGCGTTTGCTCCGGGTACCGGCACCCCTGTTCCCGGCGGTTTGAATTCGCATACCGCTCTGGGTATTGTCCGCGCGCTGGGCGATTTGAATATTGTCGGCATGGACGTGGTGGAGGTGTCTCCGGCCTACGATAATGCAGAGATTACCGCCATTGCCGCTGCGCATGTGGCCGCCGATATGCTGTGTTTGATGCGCAATAAAAAAGTGGCGGGTAAGTTGTAAGTGCAAACTTGCTGCGCTGCCGTATAAAAAAACGGGTCTGAATCTTTTCAGACCCGTTTTTTTATACGGGGAAGCGATTTAAAAATATAGTGAATCAATTTAAAAATAGCATATTGGTCATACTCGGGCTAAGCCCGAGTATGACGTTTTGGTTATTAAGCGGGGGATTAACGATAGCGGCTGGATATAACAAAAATGAATTTTGTTAAAACCAACCATTCTTTCCTTTTTTCAGACGGCCTGTTTAAAGTTCGGCAAAGTCAAACAGCCGTTTTACCGCACAGCGGCAACGGCGGTGTTAACAATAAAAAAGGAAACCCGCATGAGCCAAGCCAATCCGCTACCACCTGAACTGCCCGCTCAATTAACCGCGCTTTCGCCCACCCAACTGGCTTGGTTGTCGGGCTATTGTTGGGCGCAGAGCCAGCTGGGAGAAACCGCTTCCGTTCAGACGGCCTTTGCTGCGCCCGAAGCCGCGGCTCCCGCTGCCGAACCGCGCCGCGTAACCGTGCTTTCGGCCTCGCAAACCGGCAACGCCCGCCGGGTAGCCGCCGATTTGCTGGTGAAACTGGAGTCTGCGGGTATCAATGCGCGTTTGGTGGCGGCGGCCGATTTCAAAAGCAAAACGCTGCCCGAAGAAGACATTGTGCTGTTGGTAACGTCCACGCAGGGCGAGGGCGAGCCGCCGGAAGAAGCGGTGCCGCTGTATAAACTGCTGTTCGGCAAAAAAGCCCCCGATTTGAGCAAACTGAGCTTTGCCGTGCTCGGCTTGGGCGATTCTTCTTATCCCAAGTTTTGTCAGGCCGGTAAAGATTTCGATGCCAAACTTGCCGAATTGGGTGCAACCCGTTTAAGCGCGTTGGGTGAGTGCGATTTGGATTTTCAGACGGCCGCCAATGCTTGGGTGGAAACGGTTGCCGCTAAAGTGGCGGAACTGTGTGCGCAAGCCGCAACGTCGGTTTCAGACGGCCTCAAGCCTGTTCAAACACCGTCATCTGCCGCACAGGTTTACACGAAAGAGCAGCCGTTTACCGCCTCCCTTGCCGTCCGCCAGAAAATTACCGCCCGCAATGCCGAAAAAGATGTACAACATATCGAAATCGACTTGAGCGGCTCCGGCATCCGCTATCAAGCCGGCGATTCGTTAGGCATCTGGCCGCTGAACGCCCCCGACTTGGTGGCGGAAATTCTGGCCTTGAACAACTTAAACGGCAGCGAAACCGTGCGCCTTGCCGACGGCAGCGAAACCGATATTCAGACGGCCTTAACCGAACATGCCGACATCACTCAAAACACGCCTGCTTTTGTGCAGCAATATGCCGCTTTATCGGGTAGCGAAGACTTGCAGCGCACCGTAGAAAATGCCGAAGCATTGGATACTTATCTTGCCGTTACCCCGCCGGTGGGCGTGCTGGCCGATTTTCCGCATCCGTTGGATGCACAAACCCTGTTCGGGCTGTTCCGCGCCCAAACGCCGCGGCTGTATTCGATTGCTTCCGCGCAAGACGAAGTGGGCGATGAAGTGCATTTAACCGTGGGCATGGTGCGTTACGAACACCACGGCCACACCTACACCGGCGCGGCTTCGGGTTTTGTCGGCAGCACTTTGGAAGAGGGCGGCAGCGTGCGCGTGTTTGTCGAACCCAATCCGCATTTCTGCCTGCCCGAAAACGGTGATACGCCGGTAATCATGATCGGCGCAGGCACCGGCATAGCACCTTTCCGCGCCTTTATGCAGCAGCGCGAAGCCAACGGCGACGCGGGCAAAAACTGGCTGGTGTTTGGCAACCAACGGTTTACCGACGACTTTCTGTATCAGGCCGAATGGCTGCAATACCGCAAAAACGGCCTGTTGACCCGTGCCGACTTGGCTTGGAGCAGGCAAGGCAAAGAAAAAGTGTATGTACAGCACAAATTGGCCGAAAACGCCGCCGAAGTTTGGGCATGGCTGCAACAGGGCGCACATATATATGTGTGTGGCGACGCAACCCGCATGGCGCGAGATGTGGACAATACTTTGTTGGACATTATCGCCGAACAGGGCAAACTCAGCCGCGACGATGCCGAAGAATATTTGAACGGTTTGCGCGAAGACAGGCGTTACCAGCGCGATGTTTATTAACGCTTTGAATCGTTTGAACTTAGAGGCGTGAGGCCGTCTGAAAAATGGTTTTCAGACGGCCTCGATCTATACATGTAGTTAATCCACTTAATTTTTCATACAAGGCAGCAAACCGCAGACAGTACAGGTAGCACGGAACCGATTCTGTACCGCATTAGCGGCTTACACAATCGTTCCCTTTGAGCTAAAGCACAGCAACGCCGTAGTCAAAATAAAATTGACTGATTGCATGTAAGCATTTGTTTTCATAAGCCAATATCGGCAGATGCACAGCTAAGTATGCAGCGGCAAAAAGCAACAAGCGCTCCGTCAAAGCATTTCATACACACAAAACCGCGTAGCACCTTGTATTACTCGGCAAAAATAGTAATAATGTTGCACATTTTTACAAATGCAACCGATATTCCGTTGCACCCGTCAACCCAATCAAGAAAGCACGAAACATGGCGTTAATCGTACAAAAATACGGCGGTACTTCAGTAGGCTCCGCCGAGCGTATCAAAAACGTAGCCAAACGTGTTGCCAAAACCCGCGCCGAAGGCCACGATGTGGTCGTGGTGGTATCTGCAATGAGCGGCGAAACCAACCGTTTGGTGGCACTGGCACACGAAATGCAAGATTTCCCCGACCCCCGCGAACTGGACGTTGTTTTGTCTACCGGCGAACAAGTAACCATCGGCCTGCTGGCCATGGCGCTGAAAGATATCGGCGTAGATGCCAAAAGTTATACCGGTTGGCAGGTTGCGGTTAAAACCGATAACGCCCATACCAAAGCCCGCATCGAAGACATCGACGACCAAGCCATGCGTGCCGATTTGAAAGCGGGCAAAGTGGTTATCGTGGCCGGTTTCCAAGGAGTAAACGCCAACGGTGATATTTCTACTTTGGGGCGCGGAGGTTCCGACACTTCGGCGGTGGCATTGGCGGCCGCATTAAAAGCCGACGAATGCCAGATTTATACCGATGTGGACGGCGTCTATACCACCGACCCGCGCGTGGTGCCCGAAGCCCGCCGATTGGATACGGTAACATTCGAAGAAATGCTGGAGCTGGCCAGCTTGGGTTCTAAAGTTTTACAGATCCGTTCGGTGGAATTCGCCGGTAAATACAAAGTACGCCTGCGCGTGTTAAGCAGCCTGCAAGAAGGCGGCAACGGTACATTAATTACCTTTGAAGAGGACAACAACATGGAAAGAGCAACCGTATCCGGTATTGCATTCGACAAAAACCAAGCCCGTATCAACGTGCGCGGCGTGCCGGACAAACCCGGTGTGGCTTATCAGATTCTCGGTGCGGTAGCCAATGCCAACATCGAAGTGGACATGATTATCCAAAATGTAGGCGCAGAAGGCACAACCGATTTTTCATTTACCGTGCCGCGCGGCGAATACAAGCCCGTGTTGGAGCTGTTGAACGGCTTAAAAGAAAGCATCGGCGCTGCTGAAATCGATGGTGACGATACCGTGTGCAAAGTGTCTATCGTTGGTTTGGGTATGCGTTCGCATGTGGGTGTTGCTTCTAAAATGTTCCGCACCTTGGCAGAAGAAGGCATCAATATTCAAATGATTTCGACTTCCGAAATTAAAGTATCGGTATTGATTGACGAAAAATATATGGAACTGGCCACGCGCGTGTTGCACAAAGCATTTGAACTGGCATAATTGCTGCGGCCTGCATATCGAATAAAAAATACTCACAAGTGTTGGGCTTGTGAGTATTTTTTATGCTCCGGTATGAAATATAGTCAATCAACTTGTTTTTCATACAAGGCAGCAACGCCGTAGTAAAAGTTGAGTTGATTGACTGGCAAATGGCCGGAAGAGAGTTTTAATCTACCAAATTAACTTTGCCGCGCATCAGCCCCACATGTCCGGGGAAAGAGCAGAAAAATTCGTATTGGTTTCCGGCGGCAAACTTACCGGTATCAACCGTAATGGCAGTTTCTTCACCGCCGCCGATCAGCTTGGTTGAAGCGATAACGCGCTCATCGCCGGCTTTAAGATATTCGCCTTCCACTCCGGCAGCAGCACCGTCTCTTGCAATGCCGTCCACATCTTCGGTTTTGGAAATAACAATGTTATGACCCATTGCCGCTTTAGGCATTTTGCCGACATGTTTCAGGTTGATGGTAAATTCTTTACATGCTTTGCTGATGTTGATTTCGGAAACATTGTATTTCATTGCATCGTCCGATTCTACAACGGTGCTGCAAGCGGCATCGGCTGCTGCGGCAGGAGCCGCTTCAGAAACGGCGGCGGCAGGTTCGGCGGCAGGTGCTGATGCAGGTGCGGTGGCAGCGGCAGGGGCTTCGGTTGCCGGAGCTTGTTGTGCAGGCTCTTGAGAACATGCGGTCAAACCTAATACGGCTGCGGAAATGAAAGCTAAATAAAGTTTCATGTGAAAACACTCCTTATGTGTATTGAGTTGTTTGGGTTAGCAGTTTTGAATAATTTGATTTAAACCATATTATTCATGAAAAAAGCTGAAAAATCAGGTTTTCGGATATTTTATTTCAATCTTGGTTGCGTTATGTCAAGTTTGCTGTTCAGACGGCCTGCTGACGGCATGCCCGGATGATATTCAGCCCAAAAAGAGTTTATACGCCGCATTATCGGTTTCGTCTTCGTAAACATAACCGAGTCCGTCGAGAAATTCGGCAAATGCTTCACAATCTTGTTGGGGCACATCTACACCCACGAGCACTCTGCCGTAGTCGGCACCGTGGTTGCGGTAATGGAAGAGTGTGATGTTCCAATCGGTTTGCATATTGCTTAAGAATTTTGCCAAAGCACCGGGGCGTTCGGGAAACTCGAAGCTGACCACCCGTTCGTTGGCTACTTTATGCGTGCGGCCGCCCACCATATAGCGTGTGTGGATTTTGGCAACTTCATTATCGGTCAGATCGGTGTTTGGCAATCCGGCGGCGGTGAGTTCCGCGCTGATTTTGGCTAAGTCTTGTACACCGGCCGTCTGAATACCGACGAAGATATGCGCGATTTGATCGTCGCCGTAGCGGTAGTTGAATTCCGTGATATTGCGGCGGCCGATGATGTTGACGAACTTTAAAAAGCTGCCCGGTTTTTCAGGAATGGATACGGCAAAAATGCCTTCGTTGCCTTCACCCAATTCACTGCGTTCCGATACGTGGCGCAGGCGGTGGAAGTTGATGTTCGCACCGCTGGTAACGGCAATCAGCGTTTCGTCTTGTGCTTGGGTGCGGTTTACATAGGCTTTGAGTCCGGCCAATGCCAAGGCTCCGGCAGGTTCCATAATACTGCGGGTGTCGTCGAAAATATCTTTAATGGCACCGCATACTGCATCGGTATCCACCGTAATAATGTCGTCGAGCAGGTCGCGGCAGATACGGAAGGTTTCTTCGCCTACAAGTTTGACTGCCGTGCCGTCTGAAAACAGCCCCACATCTTTCAGTTCAATCCGCTTTCCTTCTTCGATCGACACTTTCATGCAGCAAGAATCATGGGTTTGCACGCCGATAATTTTAATTTCGGGGCGAACCTGTTTGATAAAAGCGGCAATGCCTGCGGCCAAACCGCCGCCGCCGATGGGCACGAAAATGGCATTGATTTTGCCGGAAGTCTGGCGCAGGATTTCCATACCTACCGTGCCTTGGCCTGCGATTACATCGGGGTCGTCAAAAGGGGCGATATAAGTTAAACCTTCTTTTTCGGCGAGTTCGACCGCATAATCATAGGCATCGTTATAAGATACGCCTTTCAATACCACCTCGCCGCCGCGGTTTCTGACGGCATCCACTTTGATTTGCGGAGTGGTTTCGGGCATCACAATCACAGCGCGACACCCCAAACGCTGTGCCGACAAAGCCACGCCTTGAGCATGGTTGCCCGCACTGGCCGCAATAATGCCGCGTGCCAAAGCTTCTTTGGAAAGCTTCGACATTTTGTTGTACGCGCCGCGAATCTTAAAAGAAAACACGGGCTGCAAGTCTTCGCGTTTCAGCAAAATATGGTTGCCTGCACGGTGGGAAAGACTGCGTGCCTGTTCGAGAGGGGTTTCTACTGCTACGTCATACACAGAAGCATTCAGAATGCGGATAAGATAGTCGGAATAAGAAGGAGTGGCCATAATATTTATTTATTCTAATCAAAAAGGTATCTGTTTTTCCGCAGCAGAGGCAAACATGGAGCAATGAAAAGCGCAAACGCAAGATTGCGCTTCATTCGGCTAACCGCGCCATCGCTGAAACAAACAGGTTAAATAATATTTGAATAAACCCGAAACCATACTCCGCAGGCCGTCTGAAAGCAAGAAAAATCTTAGCAAATGAATACATTAATCGGTATAATGCGCCACTTAAACAAGGCTTGTTTCCGGCGGATATCGTGCTGCCGGAGCGATATAAACATTCCTTTAATAATTTGCAATACTTGCGTTAAGGCATGTCCTTATTCCTACAAGGCCGTCTGAAAATACAGACGGCTGTATCGTTCATAAACATTTAAAGAAGCCACCTACATGAAGAAAACCTTACTCGGCTTGATGATAACCGCCGCACTGATTTGCAACGCCTCTGCCGCAACCGCACCAAAAGCCGATGCACCTGCCCAAACTGCCACGCCGGCGGCTATCGCACTGCCTGAAATTTCCGCCACCGCTTATATTGTGAAAGATGCGCAAAGCGGCCAAATTCTCGCCGAAAAAAATCTCAATGCCCAAGTCGAACCGGCATCCCTTACCAAATTAATGACTGCTTATCTCGCTTTCAAAGCCTTGGATAACGGCACCTTGAAACCGGAACAAATGCTAACCGTATCCGATAAAGGTTGGCGGGCAGAAGGATCACGCATGTTTCTTGATCCCAAAAAGCCGGCTAGTGTCAGCGATTTAATCAAAGGGTTGATCGTGCAGTCGGGTAATGATGCCGCGATCACATTGGCAGAAGCCATCGGCGGCAGCGAAGAAGGATTTGCTTCTATGATGAATACTGAAGCTAAGCGCTTAGGTATGACCAATACTTTTTATACCAACAGCACCGGCTTGCCCGGAGAAGGCCATTTAACCAGCGTAAACGACTTGGTGATTTTGGCGGGAGCCATCATTCGGGATTTCCCCAAGTATTACCCGATTTACGCCATGAAATCGTTTAAATACAACAATATCGAACAACCCAACCGCAACTTGCTGCTTTATCGCGATTCCAGCGTAGACGGTTTGAAAACCGGCCATACCAGCAGCGCAGGCTATAATTTGGTTGCCTCAAGCAAACGCAACGGCCGCCGCGTAATCTCTGTGGTCGTCGGTACCGAAAGCACCGAAGCCCGGGCTTCCGAAAGCAGTAAATTATTGAATTGGGCCTTGCAGGCTTACGATACGCCCAAGCTGTATGATGCTAACCAAACCATCTCTCAGGTTAAGGTGTATAAAGGCAGCTCTAATGCCGTTAACGTAGGTTTTCTGAATGCTTCTTACGTTACGATCCCCCACGGTGAAGGCCAAAACATCAAACCGATACTGGAAACCGTTCAACCCGTATTGGCTCCCATTCAAAAAGGTCAGGTTTTGGGTAAGCTCAAAGTGATGAACGGCAACACCGTGTTGGCAGAAAAAAACGTGGTTGCTTTAAACGCTGTGGAAGAAGCCGGTTGGTTCGGTCGAACTTACGACAGTATTGTGCTTTGGTTTAAGAGCCTGTTTGCCGAAGCATAAACCGATTTGCCGAAGCCGCTTGATAAAAAGCGGCTTTTTTATGGGGCAAAAAGCCATTCGGAAAACGGGACGAGACCTTTGCAAAACCCCTATCTGCGGCGCATTTCTGCGTTGTGCGCTGCTCGCTCGTTTGCCTGTCTATATGATATGTCTGCACTCGCTGTGCTGCTTCAAATTAACTGTATCCGCATCTGAGAGTTTCGCAAAGGTCTTGGGGCATATAAATAAACATGCTTGTAAAAAATAAATTAATATAGATTCATATGTTTATATATTTTTTACCATTGAGGTGTAGACAGGCAGGGCAAACCCTATTATTATTCGGTTTCTTGATTCACAGCACTAACGAAGCGTAGTGAAATAAGCACCCGTAGCTCAGTTGGATAGAGTATCTGGCTACGAACCAGAGGGTCGGGCGTTCGAATCGCTCCGGGTGCGCCAAGAATCAAAATCAATCCGCGCCCATCGTCTAGCGGTTAGGACATCGCCCTTTCACGGCGGTAACCGGGGTTCGATTCCCCGTGGGCGTGCCAAATTTTCAAACCTCTTAAGAATATTTTCTTAAGAGGTTTGTTTTTATTGAGACTTTTGCAAAAGAACAGATGTGGATATAGTTCAATCTGAAGCAGTAGAGCGGGTGCGGACATATCGTGAATAAACTTATCTCTGTTTTGGCGTAGCCGCGCTTTGCCGCCTTGTATCAAAACAAGTTGATTTGCTATATCGCATGATATGCAAGTGAACGGCGCACAATGCAGAAATCCACCGCGTATGTGAATAAAGACCTCATCCAATTTGGCTCTACTCTTTGCTTTGCATCTGTAGCTTTTGCTTCGGTAGCGCAGCGGATTTTCGAAGCCAGAAAACCGCTTAGCAAGCTCTTTGACAACACACTTGAGAATCGGATTTCTGTTCCGGTTTCATCAACGCAGCTTTGAAGTAAGGCGAAAGGCCGTGTTTAAAATCGTGCCGGTTGCTGATGTGTTTCTTTTTATGCCGGTTCTTTGATTACTTCCAAAGAACTAGGCATCTACTTAAAAAGCGTTTTTTTTCTCCGCCTTTTTCTTTCGGCTTAAACCCTTTCGATGCATATTTTCTTGCGGGTGGCTGTTCTATATTCCAATTGTAGAAAACTATTTTCAGACAGGCATTGCCCTGTCGGTGCGATAAACAAAAGGAACCCGCCATGAGCCACTTTTTAGACCGTCTGAAATTTTTCAGCCAAAAACACGAACCGTTTGCCAACGGGCACGGGGTGGTAACCGAAGAAGACCGCAAGTGGGAAAATGCCTACCGCAGCCGCTGGCAGCACGACAAGGTGGTGCGTTCCACCCACGGTGTAAACTGTACCGGCTCGTGCAGCTGGAAAGTGTATGTGAAAAACGGCCTGATTACTTGGGAAACCCAGCAGACCGACTATCCGCGCACCCGCCCCGATTTGCCGAACCACGAACCGCGGGGGTGTCCGCGCGGGGCTTCGTACAGCTGGTATGTATATTCCGCCCAGCGTGTGAAATACCCGATGATACGCGGCGTGTTGGCGGAAATGTGGCGTGAAGCGCGCAAAACCATGTCGCCGGTTGAGGCTTGGGCGTGGATCGTGGAAGACGAAAACCGGGCCAAGTCGTATAAAACCCAACGCGGCTTGGGCGGCTTTGTGCGTGCGTCTTGGGACGAGGCCAATGAGATGGTGGCGGCGGCCAATGCTTACACCGTGAAAAACTACGGCCCCGACCGGGTAATCGGCTTCTCGCCGATTCCTGCCATGTCGATGGTGAGCTATGCCGCCGGTGTACGTTATCTCAGCCTGATGGGCGGTGTGGCAATGTCTTTCTACGATTGGTATTGCGACTTACCGCCGGCCAGCCCGCAAATTTGGGGCGAGCAAACCGACGTGGCCGAGTCTGCCGACTGGTACAACTCGAATTATCTGATGGTATGGGGTTCCAACGTGCCGATGACGCGCACGCCCGATGCCCACTTCTACACCGAAGTACGCTACAAAGGCACCAAAACCGTGGCGGTTTCTTCCGATTTCGGCGAGATGGCGAAATTCGGCGATATTTGGTTGGCGCCGAAACAAGGCACCGATGCGGCTTTGGCAATGGCGATGGGGCACGTTATCCTTAAAGAATTTCATGTCGAGAACCCGTCTCCTTACTTTACCGACTATATCCGCCGTTTAACCGATATGCCGATTTTGGTACACCTTGAGCAGGAAGGCAGCGGTTATGCGCCCAAATATTTCCTGCGTGCGTCCGAATTGGACGGCAACTTCGGCGAAAACGACAATCCCGATTGGAAAACGCTGGCTTGGGACGAACTTTCAGACGGCCTGATGGTGCCCAACGGCTCTATCGGTTTCCGTTGGGACGGCAGCGGTAAATGGAACTTGGAAACGCAAGCGCAAGGCAATGAAGTGCGTGCCGCGCTGTCGCTGAAAAACCGTTCGGACGAAGTGGTGGAAGTCGGCTTCACCTATTTCGGCGGCGAGCACGACGAAGTGATTTACCGCAAAGTGCCCGCCAAACGCATTCCGCTGGCCAACGGCGAAACCGCGTTGGTAGCAACCGTGTTCGATCTGATGGTAGCCAACTACGGCGTGGACAACGGCTTGGGTTGCGAAAATGTTGCCAAAGATTATTTCGACGACAAGCCTTATACCCCTGCATGGCAGGAAAAACACACCGGCGTGAAACCGGAATTGGTGATTCAGGTAGCCCGCGAGTTCGCCCAAAACGCCCACGATACCGAAGGCCGCAGCATGGTGATTGTCGGTGCCGGTTTGAACCACTGGTACCACATGGATATGGCTTACCGCGGCATCATCAATATGCTGATGATGTGCGGATCTATCGGTAAATCCGGCGGCGGCTGGTGCCACTATGTCGGCCAAGAAAAGTTGCGCCCGCAAAGCGGCTGGATTCCGCTGACCTTCGCGACCGACTGGCACCGTCCGCCGCGTCAAATGAACAGCACCTCATTCTTCTACGCCCATACCAGCCAATGGCGGCATGAAAAAGTAGCCGTAGATGAAATTCTCGCGCCTAACGCCGACGGCAGCATGGGCAAGCTCTCGATGATCGATTACAACGCCAAAGCCGAACGCATGGGCTGGCTGCCGAGCGCGCCGCAATTGGGCGCAAATCCCTTGGATATTGTCGATCAGGCCGAAGCTGCCGGTGTCGATCCTGCCCAATATGTGGCAGGCCGTCTGAAAGACGGTACGCTGGATATGGCGTGTAACGACCCGGACAACCCGCAAAACTTCCCGCGCAACCTGTTTGTGTGGCGTTCCAACCTGCTTGGTTCTTCGGGCAAAGGGCACGAGTATTTCCTCAAATACCTGCTGGGCACGCAAAACGCCGTGTTGAGCGACGAAAACGACGAAGAGTGCATCAAGCCGTCTGAAATCAAGGTTCGCCCCGCAGCAGAGGGCAAACTCGATTTGCTCGTGGTGCTCGATTTCCGCATGTCCACCACCTGCCTATACGGCGACATCGTGCTGCCTACCGCCACATGGTATGAAAAAGACGACCTCAACACTTCCGACATGCATCCGTTTATCCACCCGCTCACCGAGGCCGTACAACCGCTGTGGCAAAGCAAAACCGACTGGGAAATCTACAAAGGCGTTGCCAAAAAATTCAGCGAAATCGCCAAAGACTATATCGGCGTGCGCAAAGACATCGTGCTCACCCCGCTGATGCACGACAGCCCGCAGGAACTCGGCCAGCCGTTCGACCCGAAAGACTGGAAACACGGCGAATGCGACCCGATCCCCGGCAAAACCATGCCCGCCATGACCGTGGTGGAACGCGACTACGGCGCGATTTACGAAAAATTCACCTCCGTCGGCCCCTTGTTGGAAAAAGTGAACAACAACGGCAAAGGCATGGCTTGGGACACTAAGCACGAAGTCGAATTCCTGCGCAAACTCAACGGCGTACAAGCAACCGGCGTGGGCAAAGGCCAGCCGAAAATCGAAACCGCCATTGATGCCTGCGAAATGGTGCTGACCCTCGCGCCCGAAACCAACGGCCACGTTGCCGTTAAAGCATGGGAAGCGTTGAGCAAAGCTACCGGCCGCGACCACTCGCACCTGATTAAATCGAGCGAGCACACCGCCATCCGCTTCCGCGACATTGTCGCCCAGCCGCGCAAAATCGTAACCTCACCGATTTGGTCGGGCGTGGAAAGCGAAGAAGTGTGCTACAACGCCGGCTACACCAACGTGCACGAACTCATCCCGTGGCGCACCATCACCGGCCGCCAGCAGTTCTACCAAGACCACAAATGGATGCGCGATTTCGGCGAACACCTGTGCGTGTACAAACCTGCCGTGGACTTTAAAACCACCAAGAAACTTTTGGGCAAATACCCCAACGGCAATAAGGAAATCACCCTTAACTTCCTCACGCCGCACCAAAAATGGGGCATCCACAGCACCTATTCGGAAAACCTGCGTATGCTCACCCTTTCGCGCGGCGGCCCGCATGTGTGGATTTCCGAAATGGATGCCAAAAAAGCCGGTATCGTCGATAACGACTGGGTGGAAGTGTTCAACGCCAACGGCACGATTGCCTGCCGCGCCGTTGTCAGCCAGCGTATTCCCGAAACCATGATCCTGATGTACCACGCACAGGAAAAAATCGTCCACACTCCGGCGGGCGAGGTTTCCAAAAAACGCGGCGGTATCCACAACTCCGTAACCCGCGCCATTCTGAAACCCACCCACATGATCGGCGGCTACGCCCAATTGGCCTACGGTTTCAACTACTACGGCACGGTAGGCTCCAACCGCGACGAATGGGTGATTGTGCGCAAGATGAACAAAGTAGATTGGATGGATACGCCTGTGTAACTCATCAGGCCGTCTGAACAATGCCTGCCCGAAAACCGTTTCAGGCAGGCGTTTTTACGATCCATACGAGAAAGGCGAATCAAAATGAACCGGCTCGATATTCTGCATATTGCAGAACATTTAACGGATAATCCCGCAGAATCCATCCGAACTGTGCTTCATCAGGGAAGTGATATGAATCTGGTGCTGTGGCAGCTTCCGCCCGGGGGTATCTTGCCGCCCCACCGCCATCCGAACGGGGAAGATATTTGGGTGGTGCTGAAAGGATGTGCCGAAATATGGGGCGACGATAACAGCCGGCAGGCGGTAGCGGCGGGCGATAGTGTGGTTATCGATACCGGTTGCCGCCATGGTTTGCGCAACACGGGTGAACAAGATTGTGTTTTGCTTTCCGTGCTTAGGCCGCAGGCCGGATTTGAAACGGCTTGAAACCGAAAAAAACACTATTCAATCAACATTTGAATATGGGCAGTAACGTTGCAGTAAAAGTTAAGCTGATTGATTATAGGCTGTCTGAAAAGCGTTAAATGCTGTTCAGACGGCCTCATGCGGTTAAAGCGGTAAAGCTAGGCTTTACGTTGCATAACTGCGGCAAAAAAGCCGTCGGTATGGTGTTCGGCCGTATTCAAACGGAGATATTTTCCGGTATCCAAACCGTTAACTTTGGCTGATTCGAGCAAAGCGGCACAGTCCAACAGTTCGAATTGCGGATGTTCGCTTAAAAAGCGTTCTACCTGCCGTTCGTTTTCTTCGGGCAGAATGCTGCATGTGGCATACACCAAACGGCCTTGCTCTTTAACCAATGCCGAGGCCGCGCTCAGGATACTGTGTTGCTGCTCAAGCAGTTTGGATACGGTTTCGGGCGATTGGCGGTATTTCAAATCGGGGTTGCGGCGCAAAGTGCCCAAGCCGGAGCAGGGGGCGTCAACCAACACGCGGTCGGCTTTGCCGTTCAGACGGCCTATACGCGGATCGTGTTCGCTGCTGATGCGTTCAGGGTGGATATTGGTTAAACCGGCGCGAACCATGCGCGGCTTGAGATTGGCAAGGCGTTTTTCGGCAACGTCAAAAGCATAAATCCGCCCTTTATTGGCTGTCATCGCACCGATGGCCAGCGTTTTGCCGCCTGCGCCTGCGCAAAAATCAACAATGATTTCTCCGCGCTTGGCGCCGGTTAACAAGGCAAGCAGCTGGCTGCCTTCGTCTTGAACTTCCAACGTGCCGTCTAAGAAAAGGGGATGTTTGTTGAGCGCGGCTTTGTCTTGCAGGCGTATGCCCCAAGGCGAATACGGCGTGGCTTCGGCGGCCAAACCTTCGCTTTGCAGGGCTTCCAATACTTTGTCGCGTTTGGCTTTGACGGTGTTGACCCGCAGATCGAGCGGGGCAGGGCGGCTGATGCTGCGTCCGAATGCGAGTATGGCTTCGTCGTCGTAATGCGCCTGCAAGTGCCTGATCAGCCATTCGGGCAGTTCCGCCGCCGTGTTGAGGCCGTCTGAAAACTCGGCTTTGCGGCTTTTCAGACGGCTTAAAAATTCGCGTTCTTCTTCATTGATCAATTCGCTGATTTGGCTGATGTTGATGCCGCGGCCGACAACCAAAGCAGCCAGTGCGGCTTGTTTGGCTTGGGCGTGCGGCCGGCGCAGCGCTGCTGAAATTTTTTGGTAATGGCGCAGCGCGGCAAATGCGGTTTCGGCGATTTCGTGACGGTCTTGGCGGCCGAGTTTTTTGTGGTCGCGGAAATAGGCGGAAAGCACGGCGTCGGCAGGCTGTTGGAACGTCAGCATTGATGAAAGCACGGCGGCGGTATGGTCAAGTTGGGTTGAATTTATCATAGCGGTATGAAATAGGTATCGGCGCGGATTATCCTTAGCAGGCCGGATAACATTGCATGTGGTTGATGGTGGGCGGTCGGAGTTTTTCAGACGGCCTGCCCGAAAATAAGCAGTCAGGTGCAGCGGGGTAACTTAACACGGGCAGATGACATGCGGTATGGCTACCAATCGCCGCGTTTGATTTTATCGATTTGGCGTCGGTCGCGCTTGGTAGGCCGTCCGTCGGGGTACGCGGCGCTTACGCGGCTGGCTTGGTCGAGCAGTTTCTGCGCTTCGCGTTTTTCGGCCGTCTGCTTGTCTTCTTCATACAGCATCCGCGCTTCGGGAGCGGGGCGGCGTTGGTGGTTGAGTGCCAAAACGGTCAGCTTGTAGGGAAGCGAATTTAAAGTTAAATCGATAACGTCGCCGGCAGAAATGTTTTTGCTGTTTTTCACTTTGGAGCCGTTAACCTGTACGCGTCCCAATTCGATATGCTTTTGAGCCAAGGCACGGGTTTTGAAAAAACGCGCAGCCCACAGCCATTTATCGAGCCGCATCGCAGTATTATCGTGATCGCTTTTCATGTTATTGCCGTGTGATTGAAGTGTTGGCGAGTTTAGCATAAGATACGGGATTGGGTGCAGTGCGAGTATTTGCACTAAAACCCGGGAAATAGAGATACAGCCGTTATATGCAACGGCACAATACACATTAATCAGACGGGCGGCGTGATGAAACACGACAAAATACTGCCGAAACTGCTTTGATTAGCGTATGATTACGTCCGAATCCTATTGATAAGAGCATTAATTATGAAACCCGTTTTCTTGGATTTTGAACAACCTATTGCGGAATTAACGAAAAAAATCGATGAGTTGCGCTTTGTGCAAGGTGAGTCGGCCGTAGATATTTCAGAAGAAATCGTCCGCCTGCAGAAAAAAAGTGCCGATTTAACCAAATCGATTTTCAGCAAACTCACTCCTGCCCAAGTATCCCAAGTATCGCGTCATCCCCAACGCCCTTACACATTAGACTATATCAACACCATTTTTACCGATTTCGAAGAGTTGCACGGCGACCGCCACTATGCCGACGACCATGCCATTATCGGCGGATTGGCGCGCTTCAACGGCCAAAGCGTAGTGGTGATCGGGCATCAGAAAGGCCGTGATACCAAAGAAAAAATCCGCCGTAATTTCGGCATGCCGCGTCCCGAAGGCTACCGTAAAGCATTGCGTTTGATGCAGCTGGCCGAAAAATTCCATCTGCCTGTGATGACATTTATCGACACGCCGGGCGCTTATCCCGGTATCGGCGCAGAAGAACGTAACCAATCGGAAGCCATCGGCCGCAACCTTTACGAATTAACCAAACTGCATGTGCCGGTGTTGTGTACGATTATCGGCGAGGGCGGTTCCGGCGGCGCATTGGCGATTGCCGTGGGTGATTATGTCAATATGCTTCAATATTCCACCTATTCGGTGATCTCACCCGAAGGTTGCGCCTCTATTTTGTGGAAAACCGCAGAAAAAGCATCCGATGCTGCGCAAGCGTTGGGTATTACCGCCAAGCGTTTGGCCGAATTAAAATTGATCGACCGCGTGATTGAAGAACCTTTGGGCGGTGCCCACCGTGATCATGCCGAAATGGCAAAACGCGTTAAGGATGTGTTGGCCGAGCAACTGCGTATGGCGCAAGATATGCCTATGTCCGACCTGCTTACCCGCCGTTTCGACCGGATTATGTCTTACGGCCAATTTGTAGAGAAATAAACCGGGCATTTCAATATAAAAAAACAGCAGGCGTTAAAACCTGCTGTTTTTTATATTGAAATGCCCGTTCGTGCCGCAAGCGTGAAGCTTTGCGGCTGCGCTGCCTATTTAAACGACGGTAACGGTTTAAGGCCGTCTGAATTAGCCCAAACCGCTTTTTTCAGCTAAAATAAGCGGCTATTTGATCCCGATTTATCAGGCCGTCTGAAACGGTATGTTCTTGTTTTTCAGACGGCCTCTCACAGAATAACGAGCAGCATGTCTAACTCAATGAAAAACATTAGAAACTTTTCCATTATCGCCCATATCGACCACGGCAAATCCACACTGGCCGACCGCTTTATCCAATATTGCGGCGGCTTGGAAATGCGCGAAATGAGCACGCAGGTGCTGGACTCGATGGATATTGAAAAAGAGCGCGGCATTACCATCAAAGCGCAAACCGCCGCCCTGAATTATAAGGCGCGCGACGGGCAAACCTATCAGCTCAACCTGATCGACACCCCCGGACACGTCGATTTTTCCTACGAAGTTTCCCGCTCGTTATCTGCTTGCGAAGGCGCGCTCTTGGTTGTGGACGCTTCGCAAGGCGTGGAAGCGCAAACCGTGGCCAACTGCTATACCGCGATTGATTTGGGTGTGGAAGTGGTGCCCGTGCTGAATAAAATCGATTTACCCGCCGCCGACCCCGACCGCGTGGCGCAGGAAATCGAAGACATCATCGGTATCGATGCCGTCGGTGCAGTAACCTGCTCTGCCAAAAGCGGCTTGGGCGTGGAAGACGTGTTGGAAGAAATCGTTGCTAAAATTCCTGCTCCCGAAGGCGATGAAGATGCACCCTTGCAAGCCATGATCATCGACTCTTGGTTTGATAATTATGTCGGCGTGGTGATGCTTATCCGCGTTAAAGAAGGCCGTCTGAAACTGAAAGACAAGCTGCTGTTTATGAGCACCAAAGCCGAAACGCAGGCGGAACAACTTGGTGTGTTCACGCCGAAGTCGGTGCAAAAACAAGAATTAAAAGCCGGCGAAGTAGGCTTCCTGATTACCGGCATCAAAGAATTGAATGCTGCCAAAGTTGGCGACACCATTACCTTGGCAGCCAATCCTGCTGAAAAAGCTTTGCCCGGTTTCCAAGAGGTTCAATCACAGGTATTTGCCGGTTTGTATCCGGTGGAAAGCCACGATTACGAAGCTTTGCGCGATGCCTTGGAAAAACTGCAATTAAACGACGCTTCGCTGAAATTCGAGCCGGAAGTTTCCCAAGCCTTGGGTTTCGGTTTCCGCTGCGGCTTCTTGGGGCTGTTGCATTTGGAAATCGTGCAGGAACGCTTGGAGCGCGAATTCGATATGGATTTGATTACCACCGCGCCGACGGTGGTATATGAAGTCTTGTTGAAAAACGGCGAAAAAATCGAAGTGGAGAACCCGTCCAAACTGCCCGATGTCGGCAGTATCGACACGATATTCGAGCCGATTATCACGGCTACGATTTTGGTGCCGCAGGAATATGTGGGTGCGGTGATGACCTTGTGCAACCAAAAACGCGGCGTACAAAAAAACATGCAATACATGGGCCGCCAAGTGATGCTCACTTACGATCTGCCGATGAACGAAGTGGTGATGGATTTCTTCGACAAGCTCAAATCCACTTCACGCGGCTATGCTTCGTTGGATTATGAGTTTAAAGAATTCCAAGCGGCCGATCTGATTAAGCTGGATATTATGGTGAACGGCGAAAAAGTCGATGCTTTGAGCCTGATTGTCCACCGCTCCAATGCCGTGTTCCGCGGCCGCGAACTGGCGGCGAAAATGCGCGAACTGATTCCGCGTCAGATGTTCGATATTGCCGTACAAGCGGCAATCGGCAGCCAGATTATCGCCCGCGAAACCGTAAAAGCCCTGCGTAAAAACGTACTGGCCAAATGTTACGGCGGCGATATTACGCGTAAGAAAAAACTTCTTGAAAAACAGAAAGCCGGTAAACGCCGTATGAAGCAGGTCGGCAATGTGGAAATTCCGCAGAGCGCGTTCTTGGCTATTTTGCAGGTTGGGGATAAATAATGAGTAAAACATTGATACTGGGCGCAATTGCCGCTTTGGTCATCGGTTTCGTGCTGTTTGCCAGAAGCAGCAAACAGCGTGAAGAAAACGGTGAGTGGAGCAATTCGCTGCAATGGGGCTATTTGCTGATGATGGTCGGCATATTCGGCGTGCTGTCGGCATTCATGAGTTTTACCGCTGTTTTGCTGATTTTCGTATTGATTACAGGCGTAATCTGGTTTGTGCATAAAGGCCGTCTGAAAAAACAACCTGAACATCATGGCAGCAACAACCACTTTACCGATTATTTGGGCGGCTTTTTTCCCATTATTTTAGTGGTATTTGTGCTGCGTACATTTGTTGCAGAGCCTTTTCAAATTCCCTCAAGCTCGATGAGGCCTGGGTTGGTAGTAGGTGATTTTATTTTGGTGAATAAATTTGCCTACGGTATCCGAACCCCGATCATCAATAATGTATTAATTCCCACCGGACAAATACAGCGCGGTGATGTTGCGGTATTTAATTATCCGGAAGACCCTAAAATCAATTACATAAAGCGGATTGTCGCCCTGCCCGGCGATGTTGTCGAATATCAAGATAAGGTATTGACGATCAACGGCGTGAGGGAAAAAGACATACTCAAAGGCACATATTCTTATCAAGATGATCAAGATCCTTCATTAAATAGAGAAGCTAAAATTTATCAGGCTTCCGTATTCGATCATGATTTCGATGTGTTAAAAATGGATGATGTTCCGGCGGTAGATTTGAATGCGGTGAATTTTGTACAGCACAGAATGGCCGAAGCCGGCTTGCAAAGCGGCCTGATTGAAAACTGCCAATATGCGGCAGACGGAAGCGGCTTTGCGTGCAAAGTGCCTGAAGGTCATTACTTTGCACTGGGCGATAATCGGGACGGAAGCTCCGATTCGCGTTATTGGGGTTTTGTGAGTGATAAATATATTGTCGGAAAAGCCTTTTTTATTTGGATGAACTTCCGCGATATGAGCCGTATAGGAACGACTATCCGTTAATCATCTCTTTTTGTTTGGAAAAGCCGAATTCGAGTTGATCGAGAATTCGGCTTTTTTAGTGCACGGCTTTTGAAGGCTTTTAGTATTTAATGCAAGCAGCATTCGAGATATCTAAAATTTGAGACATTTGTGTCCAATCTGAATAAGGTGTTTGCTTATTGATTTAATTAGGCAGATTTATAGTTAATCAGCTTATTTTTAATACAAAGCAGCAAGCCGTAGACAATACAAGTAATACGAAACCTACTCCGTTACCGCTTCAGCGGCTTATACAATCGTTCTCTGTTGAGCTAAGGACCAGCAACATCGTAGTAAAAGTTGATTGACTATAACATGTTTCATTAAAGAATTGGATACTATATGATAGTTTTTAAGTTAATTATTATTAATCAATAAAATAACATATATAAACATAATATAACTAAATCTGATAAAAATAAATAAATTTCAAATATATTGATAAAAACTTTTACAAATTGCTAATTAATGATAATAAAATTTTATTTTTATGTTTTTTTTTGAAATAAAAATTTGTTTCGGTAAGCGTTTGTTCATTATAAATGTGTAACTCAAGAATCTATCTCAATATTTATCATTTTTATGCGTTTGAATTACTTCAAAAGCATAATTATGCTTAATGAATACATGTTTGTATAATGAAATTGCGAGTTTCATCTAAATTTATTATTAAATT
>NZ_LGZA01000069.1:0-1728 GCF_001308005.1 Neisseria sp. 74A18 | reverse complement strand
ATATCGTATCTTCTCGGTATAGCGGTTCACCGTTTTCATCATATTGCGCGCTTACACGTCCGGCTGGCAACCGCTCACCTTGTTCTACCATGATTTCATGGCCGATAAAGTTATCTATGCCGTATTTGCCTGCAAACGGGGCGATAGCTCCCTTCGGCAGCAGCAGAGGCAAACGGTTATTATCCTGTTCTTCGCTTTGTTTGATTCTGCGTTGTTCTCTGGCCCAATCGACCATATCCTTGGGATAATAGAGATATTGGCGCAATTCGGTATCGTCGATGTCTTTCAGATAAGCCACCGCAGCGGATTCAAAGCTCCAGTAACCGTAATAGCCACCATACTCGGGATCTTGGTCAAGATGTCGGTCTATTATACCGTTGCCGATTTTGCGGTTGCCTTCATACCAGCCTGCAAGGTAGGAATTGAGATGTTTAAGCGTTTCTTCTTTGCTTTCGGCCATGATTGCCTGCAACAATGGTTTGCGGAAATTGAAGCCACCTTTGGGAAACTTCTGTTTGGGATCGAATTCCGTGGGAATCCGCGTGTTAACCAAAGCATCGAATGCTACATCTCGAAAACCATCCAGTTCATAACATCGTTTGACAATTGACAGCCAGTCGGTGCGGTCGAATAGGATGCACCATCCGATAGCATTGGGCAGGCTTTCGCTTAAATCCATACCCCCACCCCAAACGGACATTGTCCAGCCGTCTTCAATCAATTCAGGATCGTCTATAGGGTGCTTGGCATCGATTGCCAAACATAGATTGCTGTATTCAATGGCCTGCTCGAAACGTTGATAGACCGCTTCGATGGGATGTCCTGCGGTGTATTCGGTTACTGTCAATAGATAAAGAGAATCTACTAAGGTTTCCGGCCTATCTTCCGGATTATTTTTTACTGCTTCCAAGCCAATTTCTAAAAACCATAAATTGTTCTTATAAGATTGTTTAAAAAACTCCTCATCAAACAGACCTTGTCTATCTTTATCACGGTCATATTCGATTTCATTATTATTCATTTTCTTTTCCTTTATATATATTTATTTAGTTTTGGCCTTTGGCCTTTTAAAACTACCACCCGATAAATGTCTAGGCCGTCTGAAAAGTTTTGCTTCTTTTCAAACGGCCTTCTCACATACTCACATAACCGGTTTCTATTTTTTTAACCGTTTCAATTCTTCTTCATCAAACCGAACATGTCCACCATCTTCCCGTTGTAACAGCCGCCATACTGTGTCGTCGCGATATAACGGCTCACCGTTTTCATCATATTGCGCGCTTACACGTCCGGCAGGCAAACGCTCGCCTTGTTCTACCATGATTTCATGGCCGATAAAGTTATCTATTCCGTATTTCCCTGCAAACGGGGCGGTAGCCCCCTTCGGCAGTAGCAGAGGTAAACGGTTATCCCGTTCTTCGCTTTGTTTGATTCTGCGTTGCTCTCTGGCCCAATCGACCATATCCTTGGGATAATAAAGATATTGGCGCAATTCGGTATCGTCGATGTCTTTCAGATAAGCCACCGCAGCGGACTCAAAGCTCCAGTAGCCGTAGTAGCCGCCCCATTCGGGGTCTTGGTCGAGGTGGCTGTCTATTATGCCGTCGCCTCCTTGAATTTTTCGGTTTCCCTCATACCAGCCTGCGAGGTAGGCATTCAAATGTTTTAGGGTTTCTTTTTTGCTGTCGGCCATAATTGCCTGCAACAGGGGTTTGCGGAAGTTGAAGC
>NZ_LGZA01000068.1:0-2914 GCF_001308005.1 Neisseria sp. 74A18 | reverse complement strand
CCACCGCTACCCCGCAAAGCCAGCTGCACACCGCCGGCCAACACATCCACCACATCAGCGGCGGCGACACCGACATCAGCGCCGGCAGCAACTTCACCGCCCATGCGGTCGGAAGCGTCAACCTGTTTGCCCAAAGCAAAGGAGCGAAGTTACAGGCCAATCAAGGCAAGGTAGAGATTCAGGCACAAAACGATGAAATGCAGATCAATGCCTTGAAAGATGCCACCATCACCAGCAGCGCGGGAAAAGTAATAGTAGCCGCCAAAGACGAAATCCTGCTCACCAGCGGAGGCGGGTACATTAAGATTAAAGACGGCAATATCGAGCTGGGCTGTCCGAAGATGGTGTGGGTGAAGTGTGCGGGGTTTCAGGTGATGGGGCTGAGTAGTATAAGTAATCTATTACCAATCTTACCTAACAATCAGCAGCAAAAAGAAACAATGGGGATTCAAATTAAACGAATAGGAACCCAAGAAATCACAGGTATTTCTTTGGATTACAAATTGAAAACTGCGGGTGATGAAACACTTTTTTCATCTACAACACAAAACGAAAACGGGCTGGGTGGTGAGCATGATAAAGAGCAGATTTATGCTAGCAGTTATTTATTGATAGGAAAAGAAAGTGATGGTTGGCAGCTTTTTGTTTATGAAGCAGATAACCACGAGGGAAATTAGAAAAATGATTAAATCAAAACTACTGATTGTATTTAAAGACTCTTTAGCCGGCACGCCATATAATCTCCGATATAAAGTTTACATAAACGGGATAAAAGTATCGGAAAATAAAATTGAGAAAGGGAAAGATATCGTTTCTTATCAAATTATATGGATGAATGGTGAATTACGCCTAGAAGGAAACTCTGTAGTCATTCCTGAAAAACCATCAAATAAAGTTGAGATTAAAGTCATCTCTGCTGGAGGTTCAGAAAAGAAAGTTGGGGAGCACGAACTGAAAAGAAAGGATACTACACTAACGTTAGTTTCTCCATGGACAAGGATTCCACTAGCAGGAGGTGGAAAATTAGAAGGGGATTTTTTTGAAGTGGAATATAATGTTAAACGGAAAGATAAGAACCTTTTTGCAAAAGTGATTATCAAGGACATTCCTAGAAAAATTGTATTGACGGCTTTGAAATATAGAGGAAGTACACAATGGGCATGGAATTCTGAAAAATTCTCAGAAAGACGGATTTTAGTTTCTAATCATACTTCAAAGGGAATATATATGGGGAAACCTTCAATTTCCAAAGAGTTAAAAACTCAAAGATTTAAATATCCTAATCCTTCAAATAAATGTAGTACATTTATTCATGATATATTATTTGAGGTTGGAATTAATGTTCCTTGGATTTCACATGGTTGGATTCCTGAGGATTCTCCTCCATTAGCTAAAGAATGGGCTGATCCAAATATAAAAGACTTAAATAAAGACTGGAGCTTTAACAAAAATAACCCTCTACCTGGAGATATTGGTGCATTTGACATTAAAAAAGATTATGGTAGAAATTGGGGGGATGCTTCTGGGCATGTTGGATTTGTGTTAACGGACGGAGTTACCATATCTGCTGGACATGACAAAATTGAAGTTAATGATTCTGGCTTTAGAATTAAAAACCAAACCTCTGAAATAGGCAGAGACTTTGATTTTAAATCGTTTAGAAGATACAAGCATAAGGTCATAAAAAAGTGAGAAAAAAACTCTTATTGCCCCTTTTAATATTGTTTTTATTATTCAGTTTATTGATTAGTTTTATAATTTATACAGAAATACCTATTCAAAGATGTAAAAATTACATTCCTAGTAAGGATTCTAAGTTTTTATCATTTATTAATAGTCTTTCTGAAGCAAACATAAAGGAGAATTTAATATCGCGTCAAATTACTGGAGGATACACCTGGAAAGATTTTGAGCACAGTCCTTATGATTTTACTGCTAATAAAGCCGCGATGCCTATTTATGAAAATCAGGATATATATATTTGCGATGCTTCATTTATAATTACGTCTGATGACTACGATCAATCACAAAAAGCATATGCCATTCTACTTATGCAGCATGCTTCTATAAGAGAGCATCTTCATTTAGCGAAAACTGCTAATTCAGCATATCAAAATAAGATACTTATAGATAAAGATGCATTAGCACAATTATTTTATTCACCAGATTTGCATGGGAAAGGTACAAATGCTAAATATCGATGGTTACCAGCCTGGAAAAGAGAGTTTCGAAAAAATTCAAAAGATATTTTTACAAATGAACAAATCATAATGATAGAAAATGATTTATTTTTTGGGGAATGGTAATTATTATTTAAGTACAGAATTGATAGTCATGTAAAAACTTAGGGGCTTAGGAAGCAAAATCACCAAATATAGTGATAAGCTTCCTAAGCCCCTTAATAAAATATTAAAGTAGCGAGCACACCATGAAAAAAATAATTTTTTTATTTTGCTTATATAGTAATTTTGCCGTTGCACAACAAAATATTTTTCCTATTTATAGTACACAAAATTTATTAGGTTACGGATAACTAGAATTTTTAAAACCAAATAAAAATAATATTGCTTTTAGATATATTATGAAAAATAAAGAAGTTAAATTATATTCTTTAAAAGATACTTGTTATCAACAAAAAAACATAAATAATTGCGTATCAGAAATTGTATATTTAGGATCTTCACCAGATGGTAAATATTCAACGCTTATGCATATAGATGGTGGTTTAGTTGAAGATTTAGAGGAAAATTTCTCGTCTTATCATGAATCTAATAATACTCTGATTTTAAATCATAAAAGCGGTTGCTTAGTTATGGCGCCCTCTAAATATTACGTGAACTGGAAAGAAAAGCATACGTTAAGTGATGGAAATACTGATATTAATTTAAACGAATATTTTAAAAATATATCTATC
>NZ_LGZA01000067.1:0-3163 GCF_001308005.1 Neisseria sp. 74A18 | reverse complement strand
ACACCCGTAACGTCATCCGCACTTGGGCGAACAACAAACTACGGATGGAAGACAAACAGGGTCAGGAACACATCAAACTGGCGACCGAATACGGCAAAACCCAACTCAACCTCGGCCATATCGTCGATAGCCAAAGACAGAAACGCGGCGACAACGGCGAAGGTTTCGAATTGCGTACCGACAGCTGGGGTGCGTTGAGAGCGGGTAAGGGTTTATTCATCAGTGCCGATGCCCAAAATCAGGCGGCGGGTCAGGTGTTGGATATGGATGCCGCTATTGCCCAAATCGAACAAGCAATCTCCCTAGCCAAAAGTCTTAACAAAGCCGCGAAAACCGCCCAAAACGAAGCCACCGAGGCCGAAGAACAGGCAGGCCGTCTGAAAGACAGCCTCAAACAGCTGCAACGCGCCGGCATCATCCAATCCGCCCCCGACGGCATCGCCACCGCCACCCCGCAAAGCCAACTGCATACCGCCGGCCAACACATCCACCACATCAGCGGCGGCGACACCGACATCAGCGCCGGCAGCAACTTTACCGCCCATGCGGTCGAGAGCGTCAACCTGTTTGCACAGAGCAAAGGCGCCAAACTGCAGGCCAATCAGGGCAAAGTGGAGATTCAGGCACAGAACGACGAGATGCAGATCAATGCCCTGAAAGATGCTGTTTTAACCAGCAGCGCCGGCAAAGTGACCGTAGCGGCAAAAGACGAAATCCTGCTCACCAGCGGCGGGGCGTACATCAAGCTTAAAGACGGCAATATTGAGTTGGGCTGCCCGAAGATGGTGTGGGTGAAGTGTGCGGGGTTTCAGGTGATGGGGCCGAGTAGTGTGTCGTTCCCTTTACACAATATACCTCCATTGCAGACGTTTAGTAACCGATTAGATTTATACGACATCTTCGGAGCATCTTTGGGAGAATCTATAAACTATGTTGTCATCGGTAATAAAGACAGACAAGTACAACAAGGGGTGTTAGACAAAATGGGCCGCACGCAAAGAATTTATTCCGATAAAGCCGAAACCGTAAAAATATTTGCAGGATATGCCACTTTATTAGCTGGGAAAGAAGATTAAGGAAATTAAATGGCTAATTACCGTATTGAGTTTCTAGATGCAGAGAATAATCCTATGGCTGGATGCCATTTTCAAATTATGCATTATTTCCAAGTTTTGCAAGATGGTATAGCTGACAGTCAAGGTCGTGGAGTTTTTCGTTCTGATTTAATAAAAAATAAAAAAATATGGTTACGCTTTTGGGGGAAGGGTCAAACTCAAGAATCTGCTTTTGCATCCCAAACATTTTTATGGCAAGAAAATGTAGTAACCCAACCCGTGAAAGCACCAACGATATATGAAGTAGACTTGAGAGAGACTGAAAATAACAATAATGAACCGGCTGAGTATAGACAAGCTTTTTATGAAGTTCAGGCTGGGGACACTTGGGAGAGTATCGCTGAGAAGTGTGAAACCGAAGCCGTATTAATTCGATTAGTCAATAATCTTCAGGATGATGCTCCTTTAGAAGTTGGAGATGCTTTATTGTTGCCGAGAGGCGCTAAAAGGCCATTAAAACAATCGTTAGCAAATAAAGAGGTCATGCCAAGTATTGAAGCAGATGCTTTACATAAAGTATTGCTTGAATTGGAAGAAAAAAAAGATAAAAAAAGTAAAGCTCCTGAACCTACACAACCTCATATCCAAGATAATCCGCAACCCGTTCCAGAGGCAAAAAAAGAACCTGCGCCACAGTTGCCAAAACAGCAAGAGCCACCTAAAAAGCCTAAGTTAGATAAGATGAGGAGCGCAGAAAATGGAAAACCGGAGACAAAAGTTAAAAAAGATTGTTCTGAACATTGTAAAGTAGAAGTCATTGTATTTCCGACATCGAAAGGGAGCTATGCTATATCTAAGCAACTGTGGGATTTTATCTTAAGCAAAGAAGCTTTTGTTGCTAAACCATATGTTCCTGCAAAAGGACAAGATGGTAAAAGTGGGGTTACTTTGGGCTATGGATATGATTTAGGTCAGCAAAAAAAACACATTATGTATAAAGAGCTAGCTAATTTTTATACACCGCAACAACTAAAGAGATTAGAAATTGCATTGGGAGTTAAAGGTATTAATGCTCAAGCATTAATACCAAGTTTACAGGATATTACGATATCAAAAGAAAATGCAAAGAAATTAGCAGTAATCGCGAAACAGAGATATGCAGAAGATACCGTTAGAATTTATCCTCAAATATTACAATATCACCCTCATTGTCAGGGAGCATTATTGTCTTTAATTTATAACAGAGGAGCAGGATTAAAAGGAGAGCGTAGGAAAGAAATGAGAGAAATTCAACAGGCCTTAGCTGAAAACCGTGGGTACGATATTCCAAATTTTTTAATAAAAATGAAGAGATTATGGGTATCTCATTCAGATAGAGGTGTTGCAATTAGAAGGGAAGAAGAAGCTAATTTGTTCAAGAAAGGATTGGATTGTGATTGTTTTTAAAAAGAAAACAATATCATTTATATTTTTTATATTTGTATTGGTTGTTCCTGCTTCTGCATTTCCAATAGAGCCGGAAAAAATAATTAGTGAAACTTCATTAAATAATCCGTGTTTTTCAGGCAGTACGGAGCAAGATGATTTAATACAGTGTGCAGCAAAAAAATATTTTAGTGAACAAAAAAAATTAAATTATTATTATCGAGTGGCAATTCAGCAAAAAAATATTCAAATTAGAAGTTATTTAATTAAAAATCAAAAAAAATGGAATAAAACAAAATTTCGAGAGTGTTCTAAGCTATTAGATAGCAATGGACGAGAGGCAATGATTGAATATATTAGCTGCACTTCAAATGCTATAGAAGATAGAAATGAATTCTTAAATTTAATATTTGTTTGCGAAGAAAAGTCAATGAGAAAGCCTTGTGATTTTAAAGATGAAACAAAATTTTTTGAAAAGGCAAAGAATTTTTAAGTATCAAATTAAGATACTTAGGGAGCAAAATTCTTTTTAAAGGATTCTCGCGCAACATTCTCAACAGGACTTTTTTTAAAGTAAATGATTGTGAAATAAATAAAAAATGAACAATTTAATTCTTAATTTAGTTTTTTTAGTATTTTTGCATTCTTTTTATAGCTGTCTCTTATACACATACACGAGCTCA
>NZ_LGZA01000066.1:0-3562 GCF_001308005.1 Neisseria sp. 74A18 | reverse complement strand
AGTGCCTCATAATGAGGCACTTTAAGGGGACTTTAGGGGTAGCTTGTCTACTTTTTACGCAAAAACAGCCGGAACATGATGAAGCATGTTCCGGCTGTTTGTTGGCGTGGGGTTTTGCAAAGGTCTCTGCCTGTTCAGGCAGCAACAGGCACACCTATCCTGTTGGCCGCCTTCAACAGGTTCACATACATCGCCTTCAGGTGGCTTGCCGCCTTACAGCCCTGACTTGAATCCGATAGAGAAGAAGTGGGCTTGGATAAAGAAGAAGTGGGCTTGGATAAAGAGGTACCGGAGAAAGCACGTAATTAATAATGTCCGTCGATGAGATATTTAGAAGCGTTATTTAAATTAAGTTGATTGACTGTACTTAGGGTGCAGACTGCTTATCCATCTGCGCTTCACGTTCAAGCTCGTGCGCATACGCCTGCGCTTCTTCCTCGTTAAACGGTTTGAGTACGCCGCTGTCGTTACGCGGGTCGAGTTCCGCCATCACCGGGCCGGCCGAAGCAGGCATGTTAACGTGCATACTGCGTTTGTCTTCCGGTACCACAGCTTGTCGCGAGGCGAATACGGCCAGCAACGTAGCAAAAACAATGAAATAACCATAAAAACCGTAGCGTTCGGCCTGATCCATCACCACTCCCAAAATGATTGGGGCAAAGAGCGAACCCATGCCGTAGCTGAAGAGCAGACTGCGACTCACTTCCACAGTATTCATTTCATTAGGCAACTGGTCGTTGGCACGGGCTACGCTCAAAGCATAAAGAGTAAACAGCCCGATGCCGAAAAATACCGCCACAATATATTGAACCCAAATAGCATCTATGCCTGCTACCATCAGCAAAATACCGGCCGCTGCGCCCAAGGCTGAAACCGTTGAACAAGTAAAAATAGCGGTGCGGCGGCCGTAGCGGTCGGAAAGGCGCGCAATCGGCAACTGCACGGCAAAGCCCGTGCCCATGGCAATCATCAGATAAAACGAAATCTGCCGCACGTCAAAACCCTGTTTGAGCAGAAATACCGAAGCCATAGTAAAAAAACCGTTCATTAACAAACCGGCAGTAAAGCTGCCCACAATTGCCAAGGGAGCAATGGCAAACAAACGCGGCAGGCTGATGCGTTGGTGCGGAGGCAGTTCCGGTGCTTTCAATCGGGTCAGTGCCACCGGCAGCATCGCCGCCATCACCATAATCGCCGAGAGAAGAAAAATATCTTGGCTGGAAAGTTTGAAACTTAATAGGCCGATACCCACGGTAAACGAAATGTAGTACACCACATTATAAAAGGCCAACACTTTGGCACGGCCGGCAGAGGTGCTGCGTTCGGCCAGCCAGCTTTCCACAATCATCAACAGGCTGTAATAGCAAAAGCCGAGCAACACCCGCAACGCACCCCATACCCAGAGATTATCCGTCATCATATGGCTGAGCGCGGCAATCGCGAACACCGCCCCGAACACGCTGAAGCCACGGATATGCCCCACACCCGATACCACGCGGTGCGCCGCCATCGCACTTAAAGCAGCCCCCACGAAAAATGCCGCATTAAGCACCCCGATGGCAAAGTTTTTTACCCCCATCTGCGAAAGCTCCACACCTGCCGAGTTCAAAAACAGGCCGAATCCCGCAAACAGAAAAAATACCGAGAAAAAGAGCGAATAAAATTTGTTGGATTGTTCAAGCATCGATACGGCTTTCAGACTTAAGTTGGCAAATGCGCTAGCCTGACAGATTAACAGACGGGTGTAAACAGACAGCTGCCGCCGAAAACGTAAAAAACAGAAATGTAAAAACAGAAGATGAGAAATATAGTTAATCCGCTTATTTTTAATAGAAAGTGCAGGTGTACGGAAACGATTCTGTTGTCTATTCAACGGCTTACACAATGATTGTTTTTGAGTTAAGGCGCAGCAACGCGGTAGTAAAAATAAGTGGATTGACTCTAGGATAACCGTTTGGATCGAACAAAAAGCACAGACAAAAAAAAAGCCCTTGAAAACAAGGGCGGAATATCATGTTTTTCCGAAAGGATAAACAGTTATGAAAAGTTGCTGTCAGCTATTATACTTACACCGTTTATAAAACACCAGTTAAAACCCGTTCCACCGAAACAAGGTGTATATTTTACGCTACATTATTGTTTTTATTATATTTATATTTAAAATGAATACGCATACACTATATATTTCGTTTCTAGTTTTTTTCATATTCAGCACATTTTTGCAGTTTTATTTATCCATCCGTCAAAGCCGTGCCGTACTCAAACACCGCAGTCATGTGCCTGCCGATTTTGCCGATACCGTTTCACTTGAAGAGCATCAAAAAGCAGCCGATTACACGTTAGCCAAACAGCGTTTCGCACGTTACCGCATTATGTATGAAGCTTTACTGCTACTGGTATTTACATTGGGCGGCGGCTTAAACCTATTGGCTGCTTTAAGCATGAAGTTTTCTGAAAACCCGATCACACAAGGTGTATTGCTGATAGCACTTTTCACAGTAGTCAGCACCCTCATTTCCCTACCTTTAGATGCCTATGCCACTTTCAAACTCGAAGCACGCTTCGGTTTTAACCGCAGCACAGTGGCTACATTTATCGGGGACCGTATCAAAGGTTTGCTGGTAGGAGCAGTTATCGGCGTGCCGTTACTGTATGCCGTGATTTATCTGATGGGCATTACAGGCAGCTTTTGGTGGTTGTGGGTATGGTTGTTGTGGTTGGGTTTTTCAATGTTGATGCTGTGGGCGTTTCCCAAATGGATTGCACCGCTGTTCAATAAATTCGATCCCTTGCCAGAAGGCCGTCTGAAAGAACAAATAGAAAACCTGCTCGGGCGTACAGGCTTCAAAAGCAAAGGCATTTTTGTAATGGACGGCAGCAAACGCTCCGGACACGGCAATGCCTACTTTACCGGCTTGGGCGCAAACAAACGCATCGTCTTTTACGATACCCTGCTGGAAGATATGCAGCCCGATGAAGTAGAAGCCGTGCTGGCACACGAGTTGGGACATTTCAAACACAGACACATTATCAAACAGATGCTGATTACCTTTGTATTGGCATTGGCCGTGTTGTATATGTTGGGGCAACTAATGCCGCAAGCCGCCTTTTATCAAAGTTTAGGTGTACATTACCCTAGCCATGCCATGGCTTTACTACTGTTTCTTCTAGTATTGCCAGTATTCACTTTCCCTTTTTCACCGTTGGCCAGTTTGGTCTCCAGACGCAATGAATTTGAAGCCGACCGCTACGCAGCAGCCACATCGTCGGCTCAAAGCTTAATTGCCGCTTTAACCAAACTCTACCGCAGCAATGCAGCCAGCTTAGTGTCCGATAAATGGTATTCACGTTTTTATGATTCACACCCCGGCGCACGCGAAAGAGTAGCAGCATTGAAACAAGCACAAGCTCCCGTCAAATAAAACAAAAGCGTTTTCAACCGTGCCGTCTGAAAGAAACTTTTTCAGACGGCACGGTTGTATTTTGTCCGGTTGTATTTTGTATGTGAAGTAGGGTTTTGGTGTATTGATGTAGGGTTTTGTTGTCGGTTTGTCGGTTTGGC
>NZ_LGZA01000065.1:0-3660 GCF_001308005.1 Neisseria sp. 74A18 | reverse complement strand
AAATCTAAACGTGTAAGATCTTCGTCAGATTTAGATTTTTTTAAGATAAAGCAAATATATATTAATGAGTATTTTTAATACGTTATATCTAACGGAATGTGATTTTTAGAGCAACATATCCAACGAAATAGTTTCTTTATGACTTGGGTCAAAAATTATTGTAATAAAACTACCTATAATCAACTCATAGAAAATTTATTACTTATCTGTCTGGAGAAGCACATGAACGTATCTGCCGAGAACAATGTCAGCCCTGCTGTGGCCGAGGTGAACAGCCTGGTTGAAAAAGGACTGGTTGCATTGGATGCATTCCGTGCATTAAATCAAGAACAAATCGATTATATCGTTGCCAAAGCATCGATTGCGGCGTTGGCCAAACACGGCGAGCTTGCCAGGCATGCGGTGGAAGAAACCGGCCGCGGAATATTTGAAGACAAAGCCACTAAAAACCTGTTTGCCTGCGAAAACGTAGTGCGCCGCCTGCGCGATTTGAAAACCGTGGGAGTCATCAGCGAAGACGATGTAACGGGTATTACCGAAATCGCCGATCCGGTTGGTGTGGTGTGCGGTATCGTGCCGACGACCAATCCTACTTCCACCACTATTTTCAAAGCCTTGATTGCGTTGAAAACCCGCAATCCGGTCGTATTCTCTTTCCACCCTTCCGCCCAACAATGTTCCGCACATGCGGCGCAAATCGTGCGTGATGCGGCGGTGGCGGCGGGCGCGCCTGAAAACTGTATCCAATGGATTGAAAAACCGTCGGTGGAAGGCACCAGCGCCTTGATGAAGCATCCGGGTATCGCCACTATCCTGGCTACCGGCGGCAATGCGATGGTGGAAGCGGCTTATTCCTGCGGAAAACCTGCACTCGGTGTGGGTGCAGGCAACGTGCCGGCTTATGTGGAAAAATCCGCTGACATCCGGCAGGCGGCACACGATATTGTGATGTCGAAAGCATTTGATAACGGCATGATTTGCGCCAGTGAACAGGCGGTAATCGCAGATAAGGAAATTTACGACGAGCTGGTTGCCGAGATGAAGTCTTACGGCGTTTATGTTGTCAACAAAAAAGAAAAAGCGCTGTTGGAAGACTTTATTTTCGGTGTGAAAGCCGACAGTAAAAATTGCAGCTTGGCCAAATTGAACTCCGCCGTGGTGGGCAAATCCGCCGCATGGATTGCCGAGCAAGCCGGTTTCAGCGTGCCTGAAAAAACCAATATCCTGATGGCGGAATGCCGCGAAGTGGGCCCCAAAGAACCGCTTACCCGCGAAAAACTTTCTCCCGTGCTGGCTCTTTTGAAAGCAACCAGTAGCGAAGAAGGCTTGAAACTTTCCGAGCAAATGGTGGAATTCGACGGTTTGGGCCACTCCGCCGCCATTCACACGGCCGACAGGGATTTGGTTAAAGAATTCGGCGCGCGCGTGAAAGCCATCCGCGTTATTTGGAATTCTCCTTCGACTTTCGGCGGCATCGGCGACGTGTACAACGCTTTCCTGCCCTCTCTGACGCTCGGTTGCGGCTCTTACGGCAAAAACTCGGTCGGCAACAACGTCAGCGCCGTCAATCTGTTGAACATCAAAAAAATAGGCCGTCGGAGAAACAACATGCAATGGTTTAAAGTGCCCGCCAAAATTTATTTTGAACGCGACTCCATCCAATATCTGCAAGATATGAAAGAGTGCGAAAAAGTGATGATCGTTACCGACCGCTCTATGGTGGATTTGGGCTTTGTCGATAAAGTAACCCATCAATTGCACTTGCGTAAAAACAAAGTAACCGTACAGTTGTTTACCGATGTCGAGCCCGATCCCAGCGTGCAAACCGTATACAAAGGCACCGATCTGATGCGCAGCTTCCAGCCCGATACCATTATCGCATTGGGCGGCGGTTCGGCTATGGACGCGGCCAAAGCCATGTGGCTGTTTTACGAGCAGCCCCAAGTCGAATTTGAAGATTTGGTGCAAAAATTCATGGATATCCGCAAACGTGCCTTCCGCTTCCCCGAATTGGGTCGTAAAGCCAAATTCATCGGCATTCCGACGACTTCGGGCACCGGTTCGGAAGTTACTCCGTTTACCGTAATCAGCGACGGCGACAAAAAATACCCGATTGCCGACTACTCACTCACTCCGACCATTGCGATCGTAGACCCCGCATTTACCATGACCGTGCCCGCGCACGTTACCGCCGATACCGGTTTGGACGTATTGACCCACGCCGTAGAAGCCTATGTTTCCGTGTTGGCTAACGACTTTACCGACGGTTTGGCATTGCAGGCCATCAAGCTGGTGTTCGAATTCTTGGAGCGTTCGTACAAATACGGTGCCAAAGACCCCGAAGCCCGCGAGCGCATGCACAATGCCTCGACCATTGCGGGTATGGCGTTTGCCAACGCGTTTTTGGGGATGAACCACTCATTAGCGCACAAAATCGGCGGCAAATTCCACACGCCGCACGGCCGTACCAACGCGATTCTGATGCCGCATGTGATCCGTTACAACGGCACACGTCCGCAGAAAACCGCCACTTGGCCGAAATATAACCACTACAAAGCCGACGTGAAATACCAAGAAATCGCCCGTACCCTCGGCTTGCCTTGCAGCACTCCGACCGAAGGCGTGGAATCTTTCGCCAAAGCCTGCGACGAGTTGGCACGCAAAGTGGGCATCAATATGTCGTTTAAAGAACAAGGTATTGATGAAAAAGCCTTTATGGCTGCCCGCAAAGAGTTGGCGATGATGGCTTACGAAGACCAATGTTCTCCCGCCAATCCGCGCCTACCGATGGTGGCCGATATGGAAGAAATCTTGACTAAGGCTTATTACGGAGAATAATCAGAACAATATTGATACATGTTAAACAGAGGCTGTCTGAAAGGGGCAACGCCACTGCTGTATTCCACTCAAGGCGTGCTGTATCGAACCGGTGCTTATCGGGCGAAATCGGCTGAGAACGGGATTGTGCAAAGCATGTCGCGCAAAGGCAACTGCCGGGACAATGCGCCGATCGAGAGTTTCTTCGGCACATTGAAAACGGAAAGCTTTTATGAAGAAGGTGTGCTATCGGTGGCAGAGCTGACAACGGTGATCAATGATTACATCCATTACTACAATCATGAACGCATTAGTTTAAACTTAAAAAAGCTGATCCCTGTGGCCTACAGAACCCAGCTTGAAGAGGCTGTTTGAGAAACATTCTTAACTTGTCCAAGGATTGGGGAACAGTTCATAAACTTTCAGACGGCCTCCTCTAAAATCGAATTTTAAGTGCAACAACTAAATAGTAGAGATTAAAAAGATTCAAGAATAAAACACTTCGCATTTCATAACCAAGTACTTTATCTTAGCCAATGATTCAGCCTGAGACCTTTGCAAAACCCTCAAAAATCCTCTAAATTCCCACTCACATCAAACTCCGGGAATTTAGAGGATTTTGTTCATGAGCAGCTTTTTACACACCGACGCCCTCAACCACATCGAAAAACATCTCGACCGCTTCCCCCTCATCAAACTCGACCGTATTCTTGACCGGACACCCATCGAACAATACCTCGCCGGCCGCAAAACCCGCTACGTGCGCGACAACGGCGGCCGTCCCGCCTATCCTTTGCTCTCCATGTTCAAAGCCGTCCTGCTCGGCCAATGGCACAGCCTCTC
>NZ_LGZA01000064.1:0-3719 GCF_001308005.1 Neisseria sp. 74A18 | reverse complement strand
ATCGTATCGAGTGGATGCTCGTTCTTTTTTTACTTTAATTTTTAATTTAATAAAGTGTAATTGTTGTTTTGATGTATAAAATCTGCGCGCTGGGCAAGTTTCAATCGGGTTGGCTTGACTAAGTGTTTGCATTGGAAATATAATTCCGCTCTTATCGACATGGTGTCGTTAAGTATTTCACTCAACAGGACGAGAAAATATGCCAACTATCAATCAATTGGTACGCAAAGGCCGTCAAAAGCCTGTGTACGTAAACAAAGTGCCTGCACTGGAAGCTTGCCCGCAAAAACGCGGTGTATGCACCCGTGTATACACTACTACTCCGAAAAAACCGAACTCTGCATTGCGTAAAGTATGTAAAGTTCGCCTGACCAACGGTTTTGAAGTGATTTCATATATCGGTGGTGAAGGTCATAACCTGCAAGAGCACAGCGTAGTGCTGATTCGCGGCGGTCGTGTAAAAGACTTGCCGGGTGTTCGTTACCATACCGTTCGCGGTTCTTTGGATACCGCCGGCGTTAAAGACCGTAAACAAGCCCGTTCTAAATACGGTGCCAAACGCCCAAAATAACCTGATCCGATGGCACGTCGGTTATTTGCATTAGCCAAACAGCCGAGTAAGTGAATATCCTGCTGGATACTCATGGGATTACCCAACTGAATAGATATTTAAGGAATTAAAATGCCAAGACGTAGAGAAGTTCCCAAGCGCGACGTATTGCCTGATCCGAAATTCGGCAGCGTTGAACTCACTAAATTTATGAATGTATTGATGATTGACGGTAAAAAATCAGTTGCTGAGCGCATTGTTTACGGTGCGTTGGAGCAAGTTGAGAAAAAAACCGGCAAAGCAGCAATCGAAGTATTTAACGAAGCCATTGCCAATGCCAAACCTGTTGTTGAAGTAAAAAGCCGCCGTGTAGGTGGTGCCAACTACCAAGTTCCTGTTGAAGTTCGTCCTTCACGCCGCTTGGCTTTGGCAATGCGCTGGGTGCGTGATGCAGCCCGCAAACGTGGTGAGAAATCAATGGATCTGCGTTTGGCCGGTGAATTGATCGACGCATCTGAAGGTCGTGGCGGCGCGATGAAGAAACGTGAAGAAGTACACCGCATGGCTGAAGCCAATAAAGCATTCTCTCATTTCCGTTTCTAATCCAAATTTAGAAAGGCGACCAAAATGGCTCGTAAAACCCCTATTAGTTTATACCGCAATATCGGTATTTCTGCACACATTGATGCAGGTAAAACGACAACAACCGAACGTATTCTTTTCTATACAGGCTTAACCCACAAATTGGGTGAGGTTCATGATGGTGCGGCTACAACCGACTACATGGAACAAGAACAAGAGCGCGGTATTACGATTACTTCAGCAGCCGTAACTTCTTACTGGAAGGGTATGGCCGGCCAGTTTAAAGAACACCGTTTTAACATCATCGATACCCCGGGACACGTTGACTTTACCGTTGAAGTAGAGCGCTCCATGCGTGTTTTGGATGGTGCGGTAATGGTTTACTGTGCGGTAGGTGGCGTTCAGCCGCAGTCTGAAACTGTATGGCGCCAAGCGAATAAATACAAAGTGCCGCGTTTGGCTTTTGTAAACAAAATGGACCGTCAAGGTGCTAACTTCTTCCGAGTGGTTGAGCAAATGCGCACTCGTTTGCGCGCCAACCCTGTACCTGTTGTTATCCCGGTAGGTGCTGAGGATAACTTTGAAGGTGTTGTGGATTTGCTGAAAATGAAAGCCATTATTTGGAACGAGGCCGATAAAGGTACTACTTTCGAATATGGTGAAATCCCCGCTGATTTGGTAGCAACTGCTGAAGAATGGCGCAACAACATGGTTGAAGCTGCAGCAGAGGCCAGCGAAGAGTTGATGGATAAATATCTTGGTGGCGAAGAATTGACTGAGGAAGAAATCGTTGCTGCTATCCGTCAGCGTACTTTGGCTGGTGAAATCCAACCCATGTTGTGTGGTTCAGCTTTTAAAAATAAAGGCGTTCAACGCATGCTGGATGCGGTAGTGGAATTTTTACCTTCTCCAACCGATATTCCGCCCGTTCAAGGTGAAACACCCAGCGGTGAAAAAGATAGCAGGGAAGCAAGCGATGATGCTAAATTTTCAGCTTTGGCATTTAAAATGCTTAACGATAAGTATGTTGGTCAATTAACTTTTATCCGCGTTTATTCCGGTGTTGTGAAATCAGGTGATACTGTAGTCAACTCGGTAAAAGGTACCCGTGAGCGTATTGGCCGTTTGGTTCAAATGACTGCGGCAGACCGTACTGAAATCGAAGAAGTGCGTGCTGGTGATATTGCGGCAGCTATCGGTTTGAAAGATGTAACAACCGGTGAAACCCTTTGTGCAGAAGATTCTCCGATTATCTTGGAGCGTATGGAGTTTCCGGAACCAGTAATCCACGTTGCTGTTGAACCGAAAACCAAAGCAGACCAAGAAAAAATGGGTATTGCTTTGAACCGTTTGGCTAAAGAAGACCCGTCTTTCCGTGTTCGCACAGATGAAGAGTCTGGTCAAACAATTATTTCGGGTATGGGCGAGTTGCACTTGGAAATTATTGTTGACCGCATGAAACGTGAATTTGGTGTAGAGGCTAATGTCGGTGCACCTCAAGTTGCTTATCGCGAAACTATCCGCAAGGAAGTTGAATCTGAAGCTAAACACGTTAAGCAGTCGGGTGGTAAAGGTCAATATGGTCACGTTGTGATTAAGATGGAACCTTTGGAACCGGGTGGCGTAGGTTACGAATTTATCGATGAAATTAAAGGTGGTGTGATTCCTCGTGAGTTTATCCCGTCTTGCGATAAAGGTATTCGTGATACTTTGCCAAACGGTATTGTAGCCGGCTATCCTGTTGTGGATGTGCGTGTACGTTTGATTTTCGGTTCTTATCATGATGTAGACTCATCTCAAATTGCGTTCGAGTTGGCTGCTTCTATGGCCTTCAAAGAAGGTATGAAGAAAGCTTCTCCTGTTCTTCTGGAACCCATTATGGCTGTTGAAGTCGAGACTCCGGAAGAATATATGGGGGACGTAATGGGTGACTTGAACCGCCGTCGCGGTATTGTGTTGGGTATGGATGATGATGGCATCGGTGGCAAGAAAGTCCGTGCTGAAGTTCCTTTAGCGGAAATGTTCGGCTATTCTACCGATTTGCGTTCTGCCACTCAGGGACGTGCCACATATTCTATGGAGTTTAAGAAGTATGCAGAAGCTCCTGCCCATGTTGCTGCCGAAGTAACTGCGGCTCGCAAAGGTTAATCTGCAAAAAGGCCGTCTGAAATTTTCAGACGGCTATAATCCTGTTCTTTAATTGTTCTTTAATATAAAAGGAATTAGCTCATGGCTAAAGAGAAATTCGAGCGGAGCAAACCGCACGTAAACGTTGGCACCATCGGTCACGTTGACCATGGTAAAACCACTTTGACTGCAGCATTGACCACCATTTTGGCCGAAAAATTCGGCGGTCAGGCTAAAGGCTACGATCAAATCGACAATGCCCCGGAAGAAAAAGCCCGCGGTATTACCATTAATACTTCCCACGTTGAATACGAAACCGAAACCCGCCACTACGCACACGTAGACTGCCCGGGTCACGCCGACTACGTTAAAAACATGATTACCGGTGCCGCTCAAATGGACGGTGCCATCTTGGTATGTTCCGCTGCTGACGGTCCTATGCCCCAAACCCGTGAGCACA
>NZ_LGZA01000063.1:0-3739 GCF_001308005.1 Neisseria sp. 74A18 | reverse complement strand
TTGGGCTCTAGCAGCAGCTTCAAAATCTCCCATGCCTCTATTATACGCATCTCTCATTCCGGGGCTGTCAAGATGATGTTGTAACCACTGATAACCATTAAGCCCTAAAGGATCACCCCATCCTTGATCTGATTGGCCAAAATCATAAAGGTTATCTCTCCCAGCCAACCCAATCGGATCCTGCTGGGTAAACCGCCCGCAGTGCGGATCGTAATAACGGAAGAAGTTGTAATGAAGCCCCGTCTCTACATCTGCATACTGGTTCTGTAACCTGAACGGCTGATGCACGTCTTCTTTCAGGTTTGCACCCTCTGCATTATTCAGTTTACCCCAACCGCTGTATTCTCCGCGCCAAACGATGTTGCCTTCCGCGTCCGTCATCTCGCGCGGAATGCCGATTTGGTCGTTGTGGTAGTACAGTATCTGTCTGTCGGCTTTGCTGCCGTCCCGGTTGGCCGTCTGAACGATTTGCGCCAACGGTTCGTAGCCTCCCTGTTCGGTATAAACGTAAGTATAGGTCGCTTTATCGCTGTATTCCTGTAACAGGCGGCTGCCTTCCCATAGGAAACGGGTTTCCGTTTGGTTGTGGGCGTTCTGTTTGCTCACCCTTCTGCCTAAGGCGTCGTAGCGGTAGAGCCAGTGTTCAGACGGCCTGTCTGTCTGTTCGATACGCGCTTCGGTCAGTTGGTTGTCGGCATCGTAACGGTAATACTGGCTTTCGCCCGTTGCGTCGTTGTGGCGTTCGCTCAGGTTGCCCAGCGGATCATAAACGTAGCGGATGCCGTTATAGTCGGTCAGGCGGTTGCCGGTAACTTTGACACCGTCGCCGCTGATATTGTGGGCGGGGTCGAAGGCGAAGCGTTCGTCGCCGGCACGGGTAATCCTGCCCAGCGGGTCGTAGGCGTAGTCTTTATTGCCGTGGTGTTGGTCTTCGGTTTGAACCAGATTGCCGTTGGTATCGTAATGATAACGGCGTTTGATCAGGCCTTTCAGCTCGGTGGCTTTGCCGCCGGGTGCTTCGAGCTGTACCAGCTGCTCTTTCAGACGGCCTAAGGGATCTGAAATCAGGTGGGTGTGCAGTTTGCCGGCACTTCTGGATACGGGGCGGTGCCGGTCGTCGCGCTCGATATCGGTGATGGTGTCGCCGTCGAGGTTGATGTGGTGCAGATGGCCGCTGCCGTAGTAGAGGTAGTTGAGCGTCTCGCCCGTCGGCAGGATGGTTTGGGTGCGGTTGCCGAGGATGTCGTAACGGTATTCGGTCACCAACGGGATACCGTCTTGGGTGCGGGGCCGGATGATGCCCGGCTGTATCGGTTCGCCCAGTGTTTGGTATTGTTCTTTGACCAACAGGCCGTCTGAATTGTAGCTGAGGCGCAAATCGCTGTGGGCGTTGTAGGCGCGGGTCAGACGGTTGAGTTTGTCGTAGAAGTAGCGGCTGCTGTCGCTGCGGGTGCTGTCGGTATGGTGGCTGTCTTTTTGGGTAATGCGGCCGAGGCGGCCGAGGCGGTCGCGGTGGTAGACGGTGGTTTGCAGCAGCTCGCGGCGGTGGTTGCCGAAGCGGTGGGTTTGGCCGTAGCGGTTTTCTTGTATATGTTATATGCAGCTTATTTGTCTTGTTTATTTTTTTAAGATATTTAATTCTTGTACACCAAGTTTTTTAATTAACTTTATGTTTTGAGTGCGGTTCGACAATCTCAAAATTTTTTCACTATAAATACTTTCAGAAATATCTCCGTCACTATTCTCAAATAGCACAAGACCTGCTAAATCCAGCTCCTTCCTAGTATCTTTTACCAAATACTTATAAATAAAATAGTTTCCTTTAGAAAAATTAATCATTTGATGCTTCTTTGGTGCAAGACATTGCGGAAAGCCACCATTTCCTTCTCCGTAAATCATAAAATTGGCAGACTTCGACACCACAACACAAGCTGGATTATAGCTATCACCATCATCATATTTATTTACAGTCATCAATTTCACTACGATAGGCATAGATTTTGATTGATAAATTTGAATTGGAAATTTATCTGAAATTGGAACAATTTCTATATGAAGAGGTAAAGCATTTAAGAAATCCCTGACCAGTAATAAATTACTCGGAGAGAGATTTTGACCATTTATAAATGATTCAAATGATGTAGGCCCATGTTGAGTAAATCCATAACTCATCTTTAAATACATAAGTATAAATATAATTACTTTTTTCATCTCATGTTGTTTCTATATAAAACCTAATGTTATTCCTAAGTTTTTTTAAATTTTACTGGCAAACAGAAGTATCTTTACATTGAATCCACCCTTCAACCCATTTTGATTTTTCGGAATTCTTATAAACAATATTGAGCCATCTTGCACTAATAGCTTTAATTTTAAAGGTATCTCCCCCAACCAAGTATCTTTTCTCATTTTGGACATAATTAGGCACTTCTTGTAACAAAGTTTTTTTATTGACACGACCAACTTTTAATTCTTGTTTCTTCCATTTCTTAAATAGAGAATTATTTAATTCATTTTTAATAGATTTTTCCGTTTTATATGGAAATAAGTAAGATATTTTGGGATGAAAATTATTTTCATCATTTATATCATGAATATCATAAATATCTCCTCCCTCGCCAAAAAATTCAGATAAATCATTATCCTTTTCATAAATATCATTTTCCATTTTTAATACATAGTTAAGATAATAATTATCCACATATGGAATACCAGTGATAGAATATTTTGGCTTTATTTTTTGAGAAATGAACAAATATTTATTTTTATCAATTGAATAAGGAAAAGCAAAAGCTATTTCAGGGCTACCGCCTAAAAATGGCAGCTCTAAAACCTTATATTGTATCCCTGTCTTGCAATTAATCTGTAAAACTTGTATATCGGATTTTGGCGAATCTATTTTTCTAAAAAAGATTTGATTCCCCAAGTTATCCGAAAATGACAAATGACCTTGCTCTTCAAATAATGATTTATCATTGCAATCAAATGCATTCGCAATACTTGGTATCATTATTGCATATACATAAAATACAATTTTAATTTGCATACTTGCATTTCTCACATTTATCAAGATTATGTTTTTATTTCAGATTTTTTTTAAATGTTCTATCTAAATTTTAATGAATTATTTCATACACTCTGCTTGGTATTTTTGATTTTTTTCCTTGACTGTTCATTAAATCAATATATTTCTTATAAAAGTATATTGTTCTTTCATTATTCCCTGATTCCAAATAATTATCTCCAATATTTAAATACGCAACAGCCCTATGCGGAAATCTTATTATGATCTTTTCTAATAAATAATTCGAAGTGTCAAATCTTTGGTTTTTCGCCAAATAGAATGCAATATCATTATATTGAGTAACCGTTTTATTGGATAAAGGGAATCTTTGCAAATACCAATCAATTCTATGATTATCTATATCAGCTATCTCAACTAAATTTTTATCATTAAGACCATCTTTAAGAATTTTTCTTAAATCAGATAAATTATTTTCAATTAGATATTTTTTAATACATTTAAAACCCTAACTTGTACTTTCATCAAAATGATATTGATATTTTTTTAATGATACATTAATATATTTTTTACATTCCAATGTTTTTCCGTCAAAATCCTCTCTAGCGATACTTCTTGTTAATATACTCTTTAAAACAAGGTGATTATTCTCAAAAGAAATATAAAAATATTCATAATACCTTCCTCCAAATCTATCTAACAATATAACAATATGAT
>NZ_LGZA01000062.1:0-3904 GCF_001308005.1 Neisseria sp. 74A18 | reverse complement strand
AGTGCCTCATAATGAGGCACTTTAAGGGGACTTTAGGGGTAGCTTGTCTACTTTTTACGCAAAAACAGCCGGAACATGATGAAGCATGTTCCGGCTGTTTGTTGGCGTGGGGTTTTGCAAAGGTCTCAAGCTGTGCCATTGGCCGAGCAGGACGGCTTTGAACATGGATAACAGGGGATAGGCGGGACGGCCGCCGTTGTCGCGCACGTAGCGGGTTTTGCGGCCGGCGAGGTATTGTTCGATGGGTGCCCAGTCAAGAATACGGTCGAGTTTGATGAGGGGGAAGCGGTCGAGATGTTTTTCGATATGGTGGAGGGCGTCGGTGTGTAAAAAGCCGCTCATGAACAAAATCCTCTAAATTCCCGGAGTTTGATGTGAGTGGGAATTTAAAGAATTTTTAGGGTTTTGTAAAGGTCTCGGATTGTCTGAAAACAGGGAATTCGGAGGGAAATAGGAAAGTTTTGACAAAACCTGAGAAAAATATCCGAAATTGTATTCTATGATTTCGGATATTGAGTTTTGTAGAGCTCTTAAAATAAATGAATCTTGAAAAAAATGGCTCTTATTTTTGAAAATAAGAGCCATTTTTTCATAAATTTGGCACGCCCACGGGGAATCGAACCCCGGTTACCGCCGTGAAAGGGCGATGTCCTAACCGCTAGACGATGGGCGCGGATTAAATTTTTTTGATTGTTGGCGCACCCGGAGCGATTCGAACGCCCGACCCTCTGGTTCGTAGCCAGATACTCTATCCAACTGAGCTACGGGTGCGAGAAAGATTGAAATTATATGTATTGGAATATACATTGTCAAGCCTTGTATCTTAAAAAAGTGTAGAATATTTTTATTCGTGTGTTTGCGTGGAAAACATAATGGTTTTAGATTCTAGATGGCTCCTGCTTGCAAAATATTTTGCCGGCTTAGGTATACCTGTAGCAATAGTGGATATTGAATCAACCGGCGGTAATTTATATGAAGACCGTATAACCGAGATTGCTATATTGAGATTTGAAAATGGTATCGTTCGTCATTATGAATGGTTAGTGAATCCTCAAAAGCCAATTTCCGAATTTATCACAATGCTTACGGGTATTGATAACGGTATGGTTGTGAATGCACCTGCATTTTCAGACATATCCGATATTCTGTTACCTTTATTACGTGGCACTTTACTTATCGCACATAATAGCCGTTTTGATTACACTTTTCTTCGTCATGAATTTCAAAGAATAGGTGTTCATTTTGCAGCACCTACTTTATGTACCGTGCAACTTTCACGTCGTCTTTACCCGCAACACCATAAGCATAATCTTGATAGCATTATTGAGCGTTTTCAGATTGATGTGAAAAAACGACACCGTGCAATGTCTGATGTGTTGGCATTGGCCGATTTTTTAGAAAAAAGTTTTACCGAAAAAGGGAATGGAGAGTGGGAGCGGCAGTTTTATTCGCTTACCCAACCGAAAGTATTGCCCTCATGGTTGCCAAATTCTTTATCTAAGCAAGTCTATGCTTTACCTGATATATACGGTGTTTCTGTATGGTTGGACAAAAAAGGGAAAACTGTAAAAATAGATGTGCATGAAAAAGCTTTTTCTGAAATATCCGCATCTTTACAAAGTACAACCGGCTTGGCATTTACACGAGAAATCAGTGAAATTCGTTTTATTCCTGCATTAGGCAAACTACATGCTTTGAGAGAAAAAGCGCTATTAGAAGTGGATTCACATATCAGGCTGTCTGAAATAAACAGTCGTTATTTTACTGTGCAATTTGTTTTCGAGGAGTCATCCAGCTTGCAAGCAAGAATTATTCCTTTGATGAGTGGTTACATGCATCAACCGCCTACTGGTTTGTTTCTTCACAAAAAGTCAGCAAAGAGAGCATTAACTGCCTGGGCAAAGGAGCATGGATTGTGTCCTTCTTTACTTGGCATTTTACCTGATTCTCATGCGCGTAATATGTCTTGCCCAGTTAAAGAAATCGGCCATTGTAGTGGTGATTGTTATGCTAAGAACGGGATAGAACTTCAAAATCGTAAAATTATTGATAATGCTTCACTTCTTCCGATTGTTGACTGGGGTAATGCCAAAAAAATAACAGTTGTTGAGTTTGATGCACTTTCCGGGCAAAAAATTGTATTAAACTGTGTAGGAGGAGCGCTGGAGTTGCCTGATGGGCGCTGGTATTTTGACCATACATTACCTAGATTGCTGAAAGAAAAATTTAAACTTGGCCGAAAAGCCGTTCAGGTAATCAAGGCCGTCTGAAATTGAACGACATACCTAAATTTGAATCTTAACTTGGAAGAAAATTTGGCCTAGTTATTTAGGATATGTCGCCAGAGAGCACTATGGCGGTATTTATGGGCAAAATTCAAAATCTGCAAAAGATGTCCAACTTTACCGCACTTTGGGGCTTGCATTTACAGATTTTTCCTCGGTGGTCGCAACGGGCTTGCGAAGCTAAACAACGCTTCACAAGCCTTCATGATAGCATGACAGGATAGCTTCAATCAAAATAATGTATCCGTAGGCTCTGTAAAATGCAAACCGTTGCTTTTCATAGGAGTATTTGGGTTTTCAGGCTGAGAAGGCATTACTTTCTCAGGCAGGTCGTTTTTCTTGTTTTGATCCGGTCGATCGGCCTGATTGTTATCTTTTTTTGGAGATAGAGCAGGACTTTCTGCATCTACTTCAATTTCTGTTCCCGGAGGTAATATTTCATCCTTTGGTTTTGGGGGTTCTATCGGAATGATTATAACTTTTGTGGGTAATGAAGACCCCGTTGTCCATGCTAAGGACGTTAAAGGAGCTTTTAACTTTACGTTTTGTTTGCAAGTTAAGCAATTAGCTTGTCCCGTGCGGTTTTTGAGAATGGCATCCACACGCTTTGGATTAATTGATTTTCCATGTGCTTTAGCCCATGAGTAGATGCTTTTGCGTAAAGTTTCAGCATTCAGATTCTTTTGATTGTAGGGGTCGCGATATGCAGCTAGCCATAAATGGTTGTTGGCGTCTACATTTAATGTGGCCATCTGATAAATAACAGAAACAGGGGAGCCGCTGTGAATTGTTTTTGCAAATTCAAGTGCATCAGGTGATCTCATGCGAACACAACCATGGCTGCGAACCCCGGGGACGCTAGCTGGAGCGTTAGTGCCGTGAATACCTAAGCCGAGTTTAGGATCCCCCATGCGTACAAAAACAGGCCCTAACGGATTTTGAGGGCCGGGAGGGATTGTTTTTACGCCATCTCCACGTTCTTTTTGAATACTTTTAGGGATATGCCAAGTGGGATTGAAGGCTTTTGCTCCAATCTTATGTTCGCCTAAAGTGGTTTGAGTGGCTGCTTTTCCAACTGCAACAGGGTAAGCTTTAACTAATTTACCATCTTTATAAAGGAATAAACGCTGCTGAGGTATATTGATAACCACATGTTGGCCAGCAGCATAAGGCGATACATCAGGTAAAGGTGTGTTTGCTACTGCTGTTGTAGATAATATGAGGCAGGCAAGGCTAAAACTAATTCTTTTCATCGGTGTTGCTATATAGAGTTATTCGGTGGTGGAGTGTGAATTATACTTCGGGCGGTAATTTCTTTTTTTAAATTGAACAGAGATGCCATACAAAAAATTTCTTGTGTATTTTCTTGTGTATCTCTCATGCAAATTAATGACCCTCAAATTTTTGAAACTATGAATAATACTATTGAATTGGAACACATTGCAGATGTTTTTTCTATTGATTATGAAGGACGCGGTGTTGCAAAGATAAAGGGGCTGAAGTAGATTAGCCCTAAACACCACACCAAAGCCGCAAAGTTTTTAACTGCTGCTTTGGTGTCCCGAAGTTAAAACGAAACTCACATTCTTTCAAGAACAGAGGAAAAGATTTTCGGTCGA
>NZ_LGZA01000061.1:0-4213 GCF_001308005.1 Neisseria sp. 74A18 | reverse complement strand
AATTTTTATCATTTATTAGCGAGAAAAATTTTATAAAAATAAAAAAAATGAGTTCAATTTAGGTAAAGAAATATATGGGGAAATACTTGAAGAGTTAGAAGCAAGCTCTCTTTTATCTAAAAAATTATCTCTTGCCCCCAAAGAAATTGCATTGAATGCTTCTAATGAAGAAAGAGCTATATTTGATTTATATGAAATGAATACTATCTGTTGAATGTGCTCTTTATGCAGATAATAAAATAACTGATTTAACTATAAATGGAATAATAAAAATTTTTGAAAACAAAACTTCATTTCAATATCAATCAATTAGAGCGTAATCGTCTAAATTTTATAACAACCAGGATGATATTTTACATCAATGCCCATTGAAAATATATATAACATAAAAAGTGTAAGTGTGGGGAAATGTGCAAAAAGAATACGCCGGAACACATTACCAGTATGATGTTAGAGGCAATTTGATTGAAAAAACCAACAACGGCAACACCTCCCGCTACACATGGAACGGTTACAATCAGCTTATCAAACTGAAAAATCAGACAGGCATAACAGAGTATCGCTATGATGCCTTAGGCAGAAGAATTGCCAAAACGCACAACGGAAGCACTACTGTTTACTTGTGGCAGGAAGATACGCTGGCAGTAGAAACGAATGGAGACAGCAGCATCCACTATATCTTTGAGCCCGATACCTTCGAACCTGTGGCTCAGTTTCAGACGGCATCGGTAAGCGGCATCCCCAGCCCAAGCAGAGTGGTATTGCCCTACTCATATGATCCGGAAGCAGATCCACTTCTCAAAGAACCAAAACAGCCAGACACCCAACCCGACCTCATCTACTATCGCCTAGATCACCTAGGCACACCGATAGCGGCGACTGATGAAAAAGGCAAAACCGTTTGGGAAGCCACATACAAAGCTTGGGGAGAAATTGAGCACGAAAATATTTCAGACGGCCTCAGTATCAACATTCCATTCCGCTTTCAGGGGCAGTATTACGATAAGGAAAGCGGACTACATTACAACAGATTCAGATATTATGACCCTAGTGTCGGACGATTCATCAGTCAGGATCCGATTGGATTACTGGGTGGTATTAACTTATTTGAATATGCTCCCAATACCACTAGATGGATTGATCCATTAGGATTAAATAAAAAACCAAGAAAAACTAAATCTTCTCAAAAAAACAATAATCAAAATACCAATTGCAATACTCCTAGCTTAGTTGATGTATATCATTACACTGATGAAAACTCATATAAGGCCATTGTTTCACAACGCCCAAATTATATCTTTAAAGCATCTAAACCTGACTCAGTACATGCAACAGGAGTTTATGTTACACCTATGTCTCCATCGAAAATCTTACATAAACCAGGAGGATTTAAAAGTTATTTGGGTATAACTAAAGAGAAGTCTGAATATTATTTCAAGTTTAAAGTTGAGAAATGTAAACTTAAAAATATCCGAGGAAGTAGAGGTAATCATGTGTGGTTCTCTCCAACAAATTTACTTATAACTCAATCTCAAATGCTAGAACATGGAAAAACCCAAAAATAATTAACACAGGATTATTAAAATGAACATAACAGGAATAGAATACTTCATCATTTCAAATAAAAAACCTAATATTGTTTTAGATAATTTTAATAAAAAAATAACAGATATGTGGCCAAATCGTATTATTTACGAGCATGACAAATTACTTGATGGTAGTTTTTTTTATAGCTATGTTAAAGATCAGGAAATGGATAATTTCTCAGAAGAGAATGCTTATAAACTCAACAAAAATGGAGAAGGGCAAATAGCATTAACGTGCAATTACTATCATATACTAAAAATGAATACGATGGCAGATTATGCATATTATGATGAATATGAAGACCTATATGATGACTGCGCTAAAGATAGTTTCTTAAGAAAGAATATTTTCATACTTCACGATATATATAGCTACACCCTTATATTACCAGATACACATGGACATCCATTTAGTAAAAAAATAATTAATATTTTAGAGAAAATTATTTTAGAATAATTTAAAACAAAGGTTAGTGTATTGTGCTTTAACTGCTAATCAAGCTAGAGAAACTGTGCAGAAATAGATATAATGCCTAAATTAATCAATAACCTACACGCTATTCAAAAGCATGTAGGAAGATGGCCGAAACTGAATACAATTTATATCAACTTCAGCAGATCCACTTCTCAAAGAACCAAAACAGCCAGACACTCAACCCGACCTTATCTACTACCACCTAGACCACCTCGGCACACCGGTAGCGGCGACCGATGAAAAAGGCAAAACCGTTTGGGAAGCCACATACAAAGCTTGGGGAGAAATTGAGCACGAAAATATTTCAGACGGCCTCAGTATCAGCATCCCATTCCACTTTCAGGGGCAGTATTACGATAAGGAAAGTGGACTACATTACAATAGATTCAGATATTATGACCCTAGTGTCGGACGATTCATCAGTCAGGATCCGATTGGATTACTGGGTGGTGAAAACTTGTACGGATATACGCCAAACCCTATCGAATGGGTTGATCCATTTGGACTAAATCCCCGAGCAAGTAAGGCGATTAGGCATGGCCCAAGTGTCCCGAGAAAAGTTAATAATAGATTTCCAATTAACTCATGTTTTGCAGGGAAAACGATGACCATGAGAGATATCAACGAAGCTATGTTGAAAAGATATCCAAATTTATTATCTAAATATCCTCATGGCGTTCCTTTTAATATGATGGGATTTCCAGATTTTTCACGTTATGCGATAAGGTCTGTAAATATTCCTAATGGTTTCATTTCAGATAACAAGGATTTTACAGAGGCAAATAAGCTAGCATTTGGTGGAAATAATAGGTACAAAAATAGTGGAAATATAATTATGAATGGTCAAAGGTATATTTGGCATCATACGGAAAAAAATGGAAAAATGCAGTTAATTCCATATGATATTCATGATGCAGTCAAACATACGGGGGGAGCAGCAGTCTGCGGAACTAGAAATCGTTAAACTATATAACTAGGAGTATTGGAATGGTTAAATTTTTAAAATTAGGAAAATCAGAAGAAGAAATTAAAATTTTAGAACAAGAAGAAGGTAAATTGAGTAAAAAAGCAATCAAGCATTATTTATTTTTGAATAAAAATTCAATGGTTTCTTCGAAAGTAATTTCAAAGTTTGAAAAGGAAAATAATATTTCCTTGCCTAGTGAATACATAGAGTTCTTAAAAATACAAAATGGTGGAATTCCCAAAGAAAACTGTTTTTCAAATGGTAAGGTTCTAAATTTCTTTTTTGGATTGTTCGAAAATCAGAATGTGGAAGAATCTATAGAATGGCATTTGAATATGTATGAAGGTAGATATCCTTCATCAATGCTGCCTATCGCGTCGGCAGGAGGTGGGGATTTGATACTGCTGGGTATAGCCGGGGAATATAATTCAAAAATATATTATTGGGATCATAACTTCGAAGCAGAAGAAAGTGGTACGGATTATTTTGAGAATATAGAATTTATTGCAAATAATCTAAAAGATTTTTTAGGTATATTGTCAGATAACCAATGTACATAATTGAAATAATAGCAACTTAGGTTGTGTTCAAACTCAACAATTAAAGGCCGCCTGAAAATCTGCTCTCTCCTTTCAAGCAACTTTATTCATAATTTTTTACTTCCTTCAAAAAATTAGATGCTATCCAAGCAAGATCAAAATCAGACGCAAAAGCTAATAAAAATGGGATTATAGAAACTATCAGCAAGAGGTTCAAAAATTACAAAAGGAACTAAGACTTGGTACTCAAACAGGTAAATATACTTGCGCATCACCTTTAAACCGTAAGAAAAAATAGGAGCAGATAATATGCAACTCTATACAATTTTTCCCCCTAAAAACATTAATGTTGATTTTTCTTTTAATTTTAAAGGTAATAACAAGGATAGTATCTTAGACTATTTCAAATTCAATGATGATGATATTTTCTTGCAAAAACCTCGTATAAATCTAACATACGACAATGAGTTTGAAGCTCAAATTACTACAATTTTAAACGCGGACTTTTATTTTTCATCCTCTGGTATTTTATTGTTTTCAAGAAATTTTTTTGAAATAGCACATGATAAATTGAAAGAAGATGCCTTATTTTTCCCATGCCTAATTAATAACACTCCATCTGATATATATGCTTTATATATAAAAA
>NZ_LGZA01000060.1:0-4553 GCF_001308005.1 Neisseria sp. 74A18 | reverse complement strand
CTTGCTCTGCTGCACACTGATACAGCTTTTTCATCAAATCCAAACGGAATGGTCGCGTAGCATCATCATCTATGCTGCTAATCATATCACCCAAGACATATTGGGCATCCCTACTACCCATATCGGCAGCTTTGCGTAAAAAGGCCAGTTCGCTGTCCGGCGATGCGGAAACGCCGTAGCCGTCTTCGATATAGCCTTTGAGCAGGTAATAGGCGGTGGCGGGGAGTTGTTTTTGCAGCTGTTTATTGAGCTGATGCACTTCGATTTCCGCTTCTATCTCAGGTACTTGTGTCCAACCGTCGCTGAGAATGAATTGCAGGCGCACATTGGCTTTATAGTCGCCGTTGGCGGCGGCGATGCGGTAATAGGGCAGCAGGTTGTCCCAAAAACCGTCGCCGCGTTCGCCCGGCCACATATGGTTCAAATCGCGGTGCAGCGCATAATTGTAGAGCTGCTGGGTTTCTTCGGATAAAGGCGGCCGCTGTTCGCGTACGCAGGTGAATTCGAGGTTTCGTTTGATTTCTTCGATGTTGTTCATGGTTTCCCTTTTTGCTTGCAGCCGCTCAAACCAGTTGGGTTTGTTGTAGCAGAAATCCGGTTTGTATTGCCCGGTGCCGCCCATATCGATGCAGGCAATCCATCGGTAGGCCATATAGAGGGCCAAGCCGATAAGGGCGATAACGGACAATGTGATTTTTGTGGAACGTTTCATGTGTTAATCCAAAGTGGTGATTTTGGGATCCAGCCGTAGAAATTCGCACAAGGGGTGCATAGGGTATGCCGCTTTCTAAAAGCTATTCAAGTTATTTAGGCAATATTTATATATGTTATAACAATAAGAAAATCAGTGATTTGAAATAAAATATATCAAAAGCTTTATTCAATATTCTCAGTTAGATATTTATTTTTTTAAACTTTACCAAATTACCAATGGATTCTATCCGTTTTACAAGATACTAAATTCATAAAATCATATAGATTTACCAGTTATAATCCCCACAACAATGTTTTCCCTGATAATACTTCTTCTTTCTCTTCTTCGCTTAAGACTTCGTTTGCATGCTTTTTAAACTCCCTTCTCCATGCAGGAAGCCATGTATATTTAGAATTAGTGCTTTTGCCTTGCAACTCCGGAGAGTATAGTAATTCTGCCAATACTTCTTTATCAGTTAAGATTTTTTGTTCATAAGCTTTATTTGCTGCTTTTAACAAAAATATATGCTGTTCAATAGAAACATAGTGCATTAACATAATCGTATACATTTTTTGTGATTGGTCATAATTTGGAGAAGTAATAATATCAACTGCAGCACAAATATATGGATTTGAATTACTATAAATTGGTTCTTCTTCATACCCAGCTATAATTTGATATCTAGAAAGATCATAATCTTTCCAAGTATACCCACTAGCAAGACTTGTATCTTCTAATTTCTTTTTTCGATTTTTTTCGGATAAATTTTCAATTTTTTGAAAAAAAACATTTAATTCTTTCTTTTCCAAATTATCACAAGATTTTAATATTTTTTTTTCTGAACTAATATGCCCTGTAAAAAATAAATAATTACCGAAGCTAAAAAACATAAATCCAATAATTATAAATAATATTTTCTTAATCATTTTTAATTACCTTATATTTGTATCTTCAGCAATTTGTGAAGTCTTTATCATTACTTTTCGAAGCATAACTTTATATTCCAAAACTAAAATCATTAAACTCTACTTGAAAGTCTTTGATATATATTATTAGCTAAAGCATTAGTATAGAGGCTGTCTGAAAGTTTTTCAGACAGCCTCTATTTTAATGTTTCTCCTATACTAAATTGCCCTACCATACAACCACCAAGCTAAAGTTTTTCCCGACAGCACTTTTTCACGCGCTTTTTCGTCTAAAACTTCGTTTGCATGTTTGTTGAATTCTCTTCTCCATGCGGGCAGCCATGTATATCTTGAATTGGTGCTCGCTCCGCCTAATTCGGGGGAATACAACAGCTCTGCCAATACCTCTTTATCTGTAATAATTCCTTTTTCATATGCTTCATTGGCTGTTTTCAACAGATAAATCTGATCTTTTATTGATGAAAAATGCATCAGCATAATCGCATAGGCTTTTTGAGACTGGTCGTATTCGGGAGATTTAAGAACATAAGCTGCTTCACAGATATATTTATGAGGTTTTTCGTATATTTCCTTTGCTCCTTTTCCTTCCATTACTGTATATTTTGACGTATCTTGACCAGATTCATTCCATGTAACACCACCTATTAATCCTCTTTCTTTATTAAAATTTTCCCTACTTTTTTCTGATTCACCATTTATAAATTTAAAAAAATCATTATCTGTTTTGGTATACTTTTCTTGACACGAATACATATCTATTTCACTATATATCAAAAATAAAATACACAGCCCAACTATGGTTAATAATAGTATTTTTTCTATTTTCTTTATCATTTTTTAATTACCTTATGCTTATATCGTCTGAAATTAGAAAAATCATATTTATCATCAGCATTAAATGTTCCACTCTGAATTCTAAAACCCGCATCATTCACTTCAATTTTATCTGCCCCTGCAGAAATACATACACCTTTAGTCAGTATTATCCCCACATGACCGGTTGCATTCGCATAGTCAGCTGCATAGGTTCCGATATCCCCGGGTAGAGGGCTTGTATTCGAAGACCAATCTTTTTGAAGTGCTTTAAGATTTTTGTCAGCCCATTCCCCGGCTAAAGGCGGGGAAAGTTCAGGTATCCAACCATGAGGAAGCCAGGGAACATTCATGCCTATTTCATGAAGAATATCATAAACGAACGTACTGCACTTCCATGTTCCTTGAGGATAAGTAAACTTTTGATTGACTTCTTTTTTTGCTACAGTTGGTTTGCCCATATATAATCCTTGGGAGGCATAATCAGGCACTAAAGCTTTTCTTTCAGATATTTTTTCAGCTCCTTTCCCCCATTTTGTGCTACCTCTATATTTCAAAGCCGTCAATACAATTTTTCTCGGGATATCCTTGATAATAACCTTTGCAAAAAGATTATTATTTTTCCGTTTAACATTATATTCTACTTCAAAGAAATCTCCTTCGAACTTCCCACCTCCTGCCAATGGAATCCTTGTCCACGGAGAAATTAGCGTCAATGTAGTATTTTTTCTTTTCAGTTCATGCTCTCCAACTTTCTTTTCCGAACCGCCGGAAGATACGACTTTAATTTCAACTCGATTTGATAGTCTCTCAGTTATGGCTAAAGAATTTCCTTCTATACTTAATTTACCATTTGCCCATATAATTTGATAAGAGACCGTATCCTTACCTTTATCAACCTTGCCTTCCGATACCTTGATCCCATTTATATAGATTCTATAATGTAGATTTTCTGGCGTACCAGCTAAAGAGTCCTTAAATACAATTAGTAATTTTGATTTGACCATTTTTAATTTTCCTCATTGTTGTCTTCTTCATAAACAAACAATTGCCAATCATCACTTTCTCTTCCTATTAATAAATAGCTGCCAGTATGGATCTGCTCTCTATCATGCTTAGAACCTAAACCGCTTTCATTTTGTGTTGTAGATGAAAATAGTGTTCTATTGTCGGCTGTTTTTAACTTGTAATCTAAAGAAATACCTGAGATTTTTTGAGTTCCTATTCGCTTAATTTGAATACCTATTATTTCTTCTTGCTGCTGATTGTTCGGTAAAAGTGGCAATAGATTATTCACACTACTCGGCCCCATCACCTGAAACCCCGCACACTTCACCCACACCATCTTCGGGCAGCCCAGTTCGATATTGCCGTCTTTAATCTTGATGTAGCCTCCGCCGCTGGTGAGCAGGATTTCATCTTTCGCCGCTACTATTACTTTACCCGCGCTGCTGGTAATGGTGGCGTCTTTGAGGGCGTTGATCTGCATCTCGTCGTTCTGTGCCTGAATCTCCACTTTGCCCTGATTGGCCTGGAGTTTGGCGCCTTTGCTCTGTGCAAACAGGTTGACGCTTCCGACCGCATGGGCGGTGAAATTGCTGCCGGCGCTGATGTCGGTGTCACCGCCGCTGATATGGTGGATGTATTGGCCGGCGGTATGCAGTTGGCTTTGCGGGGTGGCGCTGGCGATGCCGTCGGGGGCGGATTGGATGATGCCGGCGCGTTGCAGCTGTTTGAGGCTGTCGTTCAGACGGCCTGCCTGTGCTTCGGCCTCGGTGGCTTCGTTTTGGGCGGTGTGGGCGGCTTTATTGAGGCTTTTGGCTAGGGAGATTGCTTGTTCGAGCTGGGCGATGGCGGCATCCATATCCAATACCTGTCCCGAAGCCTGATTTTGAGCGTCGGTACTGATGAACAAACCCTTACCCGCCCGCAATGCACCCCAGCTGTCGGTACGCAATTCGAAACCTTCGCCGTTATCACCGCGTTTTTGTCTTTGGCTGTCGACGATATGGCCGAGGTTGAGTTGGGTTTTGCCGTATTCGGTCGCCAGTTTGATGTGTTCCTGACCCTGTTTGTCTTCCATCCGCAGTTTGTTGTTCGCCCAAGTGCGGATGACGTTG